>CAYSTH010000080.1:0-9252 GCA_964433995.1 uncultured Francisellaceae bacterium
AAAGCCATGTATCTAAAAAATTGATTAGGATCTTTTAGTTTATAAATAACCTGTTCAGGTAAATATTGCCTGTTTTCTTGGGTGAGCCCATTCATTAGGATAATGTGATGAGTGTGTTCAAATTGTCTAAGAAGTCCGACCATTTTATCAATGACTTTTAAACCATGCAGCAAAGGGGGGGTGGCAACCCATTTGCCTTGTTTCCAATAATAATGTTGTAAGTAGGCCAAAGAATTAGCAAAAAAAACAGAAAGGTGAACGGGATTTTTTTTGAGTTGTTTGGTAAATAATAAACAACCCATTAAATCATAAAAACACACAAATAGGAGCGTCCGAGGAGCAGTGTGAATGAGTTGATATAATAATCGAATAAATTCTAAGATGATTTTTTTGCTCTTACCGCTATTTTTCAAAAAAGTGAAAAATTTAAAAACATGACGCAGTAGCGTATCGGGTGCAAGGCTAGGAAAATTTTTAGTAATATATCTTGGGAGAGAAATAAAATTATTTAAAGCTTTGGGATAAGCTGTTTCTTTAGATTGCCATAGATCGGGCAAAAAGAATTGAGCGAGTGCATTTTTTGGTTTTTTGGCATTCATGGCACCCCATATGCCGACAGAATGGTTATGGGCTAATAAACTTTCCCAATAAGGTAAGGGGCGCACAGGAGTATGCTGTCTACCCAAATGTTTAATGCCATGTTTGCTTGGTTTAACACCGGTGTGTAGTGTTTCCCATCGTTCTGAGGGGGTGTTGTTGTCTGTTGCAGCTTGAATGTGCGTTTTAGGGTAGCTGAGCAGCGCTAATATGTTTTTTAGATTATGCTGTTTCGCAGCAGTTTCAAGTAAATCCTCGTTAAATTCATTTAATTCAAAGATAATTAAAGGTTTTTTATGGAAATCACAGGGCTCAGACATCGATATTCCTATAATTGGTTAATCAAGTAACAAAAAATAAATTCATGCTAGTTTTGCAGAGTTTATGAAACTCACGTATTATTCGCAAACTAATCTTTGGAGAGGTGCCAGAGTGGCTGAATGGGGCGGTCTCGAAAACCGTTGTACCTTCACCGGTACCGAGGGTTCGAATCCCTCCCTCTCCGCCACCCTACGCTCTTCGAACTCCGAGCGGCAAGCCAGTTTTTTTATCTTATCTTTTCGGAATAGACGGCTTCAATATTGTGGCCATCCAAATCGGTAACAAAAGCAGCGTAGTATCCAGCTTCATACATAGGTCTAAAGCCTGGTTTGCCATTACATTTTGCCCCGTTTTTAAGAGCTGTATCATAAAAAGCGTCAACGGCTTCTTTATTTTTGGCATTAAAGGCTAAATGAATTGATTGAGACAAAGGTGATTTTTCATCAAACTGTCGTATTTCAAACATGTCATGAACACTCGTGCCATAACCCAGTACGGTATCTTTAATTTCTAATACGATAGAATATCCTAAGATTTTCATGATGGCATCATAAAATTGGCGGCTTGTCTTTAAATTTTTTACTTTAATTTGAACATGATTAAACATTTTCATCTTTAGGTCCTGGCCAAAAGAAAGGGTTATAAGCTATTTCCCATAAGTGTCCATCGAGATCGGCAAAGTATCCAGAAAATCCACCCCATTCTGTTTTCTGAGCCTGTTTCACAATACTCGCTCCAGCGTTTTTAGCTTTTTCTAAGAGTTCTATCACTTGTTTTTCGTTATCAACATTATGCGCTAGTGTGATACCTCTGAAACCTGAGCCTATAGGAGTTACTTGTGCATCTTCAGCTAATAAATCCCATGGGTAGAGAGATAACCAACTGCCATTGAGCGTAAAAAAAAGCTGACATTTCCCTCAAAATCCATTTTAGGAAACCCTAGTCCTTCTTTATAAAATTTTGTGGCTAAGCTTAAGTTTTTTGTTCCTAAAGTGATAATATTAATTCTTGGTTTCATTTTTATAAAACCCCTTTTTTAGCAAGTAGATTCTGTTCATGTTAATGCAATTTTTGTCCGTTTTGTACTTTTGAATCAATTGTTATTAAACAAATTGCACCATGGGTGTCTGTAAAACCGACAAGTAGAAACTGAGATTGAAAACCCGCTATATTTTTTTCTCCAAGATTCACACAACCTACAATTTTCATTCCTATTAAAGACTCGGGAGTATAATTTACGGTAATTTGTGCGGAGGTTTGTAATATGCCAATATCAGATCCAAAATCGGCCCATATTTTAAAAGCTGGTTTTTTAGCTTTTGGAAACTCCTCTGCTTTGACTATTGTTCCAGATCGTAAATTAACTCGTTGAAATTCTTCATATGTAATGATTGTCATTTATGATACCTGCTGAGCTTATTATTTCAGTTTTTTGGTAAACCAGAGTACCAGATCATCATCAAGAGGATAACTATTGCCAGGTATTGTTGGTTGGTAATTATAAGTAATACCTTGACCATCTGGTATATAGCCACGTTTTACATAAAGCCTTTGAGCTGCACCATAGCCACCATCAATGCCTGCATATAAACCTACACCAATGCCAACCAAATTTCCTCTAGTTGAAGCCTCATTTTCTGCTATATCGAGCAGATGTGAACCCATACCCATTTTTCGAAAATTGGGTAACACATTTAAGTCGATAATTTCAGGAATATTTTGCTCTTTAAAGAGTTGATATTGAGATTGCCATTTTAACGTAATATAACCAGCGAATTGATCATTCATAAACGCCACCCAAACTAATCGAGCACCTAGCTCTGATTCTTTTAAATATCCTTCAAATAGAGCAGCAGTTTTATTCCAGCCAATTGCGCTAAAAGCAGAAACTATTGTGGAGATCTCTTGGTAATTAAGAAAACGTGTTTTGGGTAAAGGATTGTTAAGCACCATTTTGGTATACCTAAATGTTTTTTGTTGTCTTAACTGAAAATAACCTAACTTGATAGATTAAGCCATATAAATATGATTCATTTGTGCTAAATAATGAGATAGAATCTAAACAAAAGATTTATTCAACCAACAAATATGAAATTTTTTCAAAATTGAATTAGGGGCAAGCATCATGAAGCTCACTTTTAGCCAATTAAATGATTCGGATTTTCCACTGCTTTTGGCATGGCTAGAGTCTCCCCATGTTAAAAAATGGTGGGATCAAGAAGTGGTTTATACGATAGATTTAGTGAAAGAAAAATTTGGTAGGCATATTCATGGTATAGCTATATCAAATAACTTAAATAAAAGAACGTATGCTTATACTATTTCTTTAAATAAAGAAAAAATAGGATATGTCCAGGCCTATAATGCCCATGATTTTGCCGAAGAAAATGGTTTAGATTTAGGTGCATTTTATGGTTCTATCTGTGGAGTAGATTTATTTATTGGAAACCCAAAATTTTTACATAGAGGAATCGGGGAGCAAATTTTAAATCAATTTGAAAAACAGATATTGGCACCTCATTTTGATTGGTGTCTTATTGATCCAGAAAAAGATAACGTAGGAGCAATTAAAGCTTTTGCAAAATCAGGGTTTAAAGTATGTAAGCAACTTCAAACAAAATCACATATTTGGATGATAAAAGCTTTAACAGTCAATGCATAGAAGTGATTTAATTTAAGAGGGTGTTTTCGCACGTTTTAGCAAAAAAAAAATGTGCGAAAACGAGATAGCTATATAATTAATTAACGTAAATTTTTTAACCATTTCTTTGCTTTTTCATTTACGTTTTCATCATTTAATACCAAGTCATAAATTTCTTTTTGACGTGTGGTATCTTCTCCATACATATCTTCAAGCACTTCTTGCCAAAGCTTTAAAACAATATCTGAAGATTCTGAACCAACTTTATTGAGAATGCCATAAATACGATCTCGCCAATATGCATTCATTGCTTTATCAATCCAAGAAACACTTTCTGGTGTTAACCCTGTTTCTTCTAAGCCTTTTCCTTCACCAAAACCGCGTTCAAATTTTTTGGTTCTTAAATGAGCATATTTTTTACCATATACACCATTTACCCAATCCATAAATTTTTTACCCAATCGGATACCTATTTCTGATTGAGGATCCTGATTAAGGTTATTATTAAGTTCTTCTACCAGATGAGACCAATTTTTTTCAAAAGCAGCTTTTTGTTCTGGTGTTGAACGAGATTTTAGTTCAGTTTCAAAGGTGGCATATTCTTTTAGTTCTTCTGGCGTAAAAATGTCTTTCACCCATGTATGTTCAAGTTTCTGTGTCATATGATAGACCTCTATAAGTTGAATAATCGTTTCCCAAGGAATAGATTTATTATCAACGACTTCAGAAAGAATGTTTTTGAGTGTTTTACTTGCTTCAAGTAAATTATTTGCTTTTTGTTCTAATAATGTGGCTTGCACAGAAAAATGTTCCAATGCACCCACACTACCTGTCAACAATGTTTTAATTTGAGCAAGTTCAAAACCAAAAAATTTCAAAGCAATAATCTGTTGTAGTTGCAATAAATCTTTTTCGGCATACAAACGATAACCATTTGGTAATCGTACAGAAGGTTTTAACAAATCAATGCGATCGTAGTGGTGTAATGTTTGCACCGACACACCGGTTAATTTGCTTAAGTCTTTTACGTACCATTGAGTCATCATTTTTCCTCCTTACGATTAAAGGTAAGGTATATAGCAACTATAGGGTCAAGGATTTTTAAACAACAATTTGAACAAGGGGTGATAAAGTTACGCAACTGATTTTGGGGAATTTTTTGTCTGATAAACTCGCCACTAAAACACAAGGTTGTATAGATAATGTTGAGTTATAGAGGCATTTTGATAGCAACAAATTCACCATAATAATCTAGAGCGAGTGCTTTACCTTGATATATTGTTGCGTGTAGTTTTATTCGAGCCTTGCCTTTTTTTATTAGCATCTTTTCAAAGCGATTTAAATCATGATTATTTTCTAATGTACATTCTGCTTTAAAATCAGTTGTGACAGGAGCAAGGTATTTTGTATCGCTAGAAGAAATGACAATTTCAGCATGGATATTTAATTGTTTTAAATTTATAAAAAGGAGGCTCCAGCAAGCTAGAGTGGCAATGCTATGAAGACTTCCACCAAAGGCAGTTAACTTATGATTAATATTGGGCTGAATTGGCGCAGCAAGAATGACATTTTTTGGGGTAGCAAGCGAAACGGCCACCCCTAGCATCGCAGTAAGAGGAATGTTTTCATGTAAATAGTTTTCTAAAATAGTGATATTCATAGTTTTTTTATAGGGATTTTAGTGAGTTCTTTTAAAATATGATCAATCAGTTCACGAATATCTGTCAATTGATTGGGTCTATTTTTAGAATCGATTCTTTTTAAGCAATCTAATAGTGACAATAAATTGAGTAAATGCACAGTAATCTGCCAATCTTTAGGTAAAACAATGTTCTGGCTCGTTAAGCCCTTTAAAAAGGCATGTTGATATTCGTAGGGCATTTTATGAGCGTATCTTAGCATATTGGCTACATCGTGTAATACTGAGCTTGAAAAAGCAAATTCCCAATCTAAAATACCTGTTATTTTCCAGTTATTATCTATTTTATCAACAAGAATGTTAGAGGGATCGAAATCTGCATGAACGAGGTGTTTTTCATGACGATTAGGAAATAAATGGTGATATTGTTCAAAGTATAAAGTAATTTTAGCAATAGTGTGTGAATCTAAACTTGAAACAACATGTTGGTTCTGTAAACATTCTTTTGAAAAAGTTAAAGCAAAGTCATCTGTTAATTCATTAATAATATTCAAATCTTTATCAAAAAAACCACTTTTGATAAATTCAAATTTTGTTATTTTTGAAAGAATGACTCCCATCTCATACATAATCATATTGATATTATGTGGTATATCACTGAGTAACAGTTCTCGAAGGGATATACCAGGTATGAATTCGATAATAGCGAAGACATAATCATCATATTCGCCAATATAGTGAGAAAGCGGCACGGGAATGGTTGGTTTTAGTAATGCCCCAAGTTTTCGTTCGCGATAGGCAGCGTCTTTATCATGCAAGTATATGCGCAAAATAAGTGGGTGCTTTTCATGTTCTGGCTGAATTTTTATATTGAGATTAGCGCATCCACCAGAAATCAATTCATAAGACACAAGCTTTTTATGAGGATAGGCATGAGTAATCATTTTTTCGACCATGCCATTAGGTAATTCGTGTGTTATGCTGGTCTTTTCCCAGTTTGCTTTAAACACCACACACTCCATATAAAATTATGTGGATACGAGTAAGTCAAATAAAATAGAGGCAAGAATGATTCAAGATCTCACTTATCATAAAGCAACTTTTAAGGATTTAAAAGCAATTATTGATTTATTACTTGAAGATGAGTTGGGTAAAACCCGTGAAAATGCTAGTCAAAATTTAGATCAAAAATACATTAATGCTTTTAATCAAATTAATACAGATCTTAATCAATATTTAATGATTGTTAAATATAAAGACGAAATTGTGAGCACTTGTCATCTTACCTTAATGCCTTCTTTAACTTTTACAGGGGCAACCAGGCTGCAAATAGAAGCGGTGCGAGTGGCACAAAAATATCGTGGAAAAAAAATCGGCGAGTGGATGATAGAAAAAGCGATTGATTATGGTCGATCAAACAGTGCATCAATCATTCAATTAACCACTAATAAAAAGCGCACTAGAGCAAAAGAATTTTACGAAAAATTAGGTTTTGAAGCCAGTCACTTTGGTATGAAATTGTACATTAAATAATTTTAATATTTCTATTAATTTATAGGGTTTGTTAAAAAATAACAATGAATGATGTAAATATAACGGTAAATTTAGCATCTATGCTAATTGCCAAGCAATTTCCTGAATTTGCGCACTTAAAAATTGAATCAGTTACACAGCAAGGGCATGATAATCGCACCTATCGATTAGGAAAAGATATGCTGATTCGCATGCCTACAGCAGAATCGTATGCTTTAAAAGTGCCTAAAGAACAGAAACTCTTGCCTAAAATCGCTCCTTATTTGAGTGTGCATATTCCTGTTCCTATCAAAATGGGTGAGCCTTCTCAAGATTATCCCTATCCTTTTTCTATTTACAAATGGCTAGAAGGGACCAGTATTAATCTTTTAAAACTTGATAAAAAAATTTTTGAACAGCTTGCTTTTGATTTAGCAAATTTTCTAAAAGAATTGCAAAGTATCAATCATATTGAAGGACCTATTCCTGGGCAACATAATTGGTGGAGAGGCGATCATGTAAGTGTTTATGATAAAGGAGCCAGAGAGCAAATATCGAAACTAATAAACACAATAGATGCAAATAAGGCAATCAATCTTTGGGAAAAAGCTTGTCAAACGAGATGGGATAATCCACCAGTCTGGATTCATGGTGATTTTGCAATCGGCAATATGTTAATACATAATCATAAACTTTCAGCGATAATAGATTTTGGTGGTATGGCCATAGGCGATCCGGCTTGTGATTTAGTGATTGCATGGACATTCCTATCAGGAAAGTCACGTGAAATTTTTATTCAAGAGATGGCCTTAGACGATAATACATGGCTTCGTGCTCGTGCCTGGGCATTATGGAAAGCAACCTATGAACTCTGTGAGCTACAAGATTTAAATAGCTATGCAGCGACAGTACAAAAAAGAATTATTGAAGAGATACTTGATAAATGAAATTAGCGATAAAGCAAAATGAAAAACAAATAGATAATTTTATAAAAAAACTTTCAATTTATTCAAATGATGATAATCAAGTATTATATTATTCTTGGCTTGAAACAAAATTAGGTAAATTAATAGCAGTGTGTGATAAACATGCCCTTTATCTTTTAGAATTTATAGAAAAAGGGGTTTTGCAACGCGAATTAAAAAAATTGACGGTAACACACAAAGCTAAAATAGTAGAAGGTAGAGCAGAACCTATTAATTCTATTAAAAAAGAGTTAAACGATTATTTTAAAGGAACATTAGTTAAATTTAAAACGCCATTATATTTAACCGGAACTGATTTTCAAAAACAAGCTTGGAAAGCTTTAACCCGTATTCCATATGGTAAAACTCGAAGCTATTTAGAACAAGCAAAATCGATTGGTAATGAAAAAGCATTTAGAGCTGTTGCCAATGCCAATGGTGCAAATTTATTATCTATTATTGTACCTTGCCATCGAATTATTAATACAAATGGCAATTTGGGAGGCTATGCTGGAGGCTTAGATAGAAAACAATGGTTATTAGAACATGAACAAAAATATTCTACCAAAATTAAATAGTATTAAATTATATAGTCACAGCATCCCTGAAAAATTCATATGCAAAGACTATATTAAAGTCATTATCTGTTGAGCCCTATTTTCAATAGGCGCAACAGGAATAGTAATACATTCATAACCAAATTTTTTGTAAGCATCTAAATGTATTTGTTCAAATTTTAATGATTCTTCAAAACTGATTTTTCTTGCGTCAGTGTTTTTAATAAACCCTAAGTTGGCAATAAAAAACACACGATTTTCATAAATTTTATATTCTTGGATATATTTAATTTGGTCTAATAAAATTTTAGAAGGTTCAAAACCTAAGTAAATAGCCAAAGCATAGGTACAAATAGGGGAGCGATCATAAAATTGAGTATTTTGATCTTGAGCATCTGCTCTCAATAATCGTTTTTTTTTGTAAAGTAATAATATCATCAATAAATTTAGGTGATATCCAGGGCTCTAAATTGCCTAATGCTTGTTCTGTAGCAATGACATCGGTCGCGGCTTCTTGGATGACAGTGTGTCCTAAAGCTTCTAATGTTTGAATAATAGATGTTTTGCCACAGCCTGGCATGCCAGTAAGAATGTAACGTTTGGTCATTTATTTTAATATTCCAGACAGTTTAATAAAGTTAATTTAGTAACTTTTTGATAATATAGCCTACTGTATAACCTAATAATTATTATGATAGGATTGAGGCTATTTATTTAGTTATGGATAGAATGATATGTTAATTTTTGATGCACATCTACATTTAAATGGTTCCATCAGTTTAGAATATTTAAAGAATACAGCAATTAAAAATAATTGCCTTGATGTATATGAAAAGTTGATTTCTGAAAAATATCTTTGGAAAAAATTTGGTTTTGTTCATCAGATAATTCAAACAATAGAAGACATAAAATCGGCTGTAGTTGATGTGGTAGGACACTCAAAGGCTGATATATTAGAAATCAGAACCACTCCTAAAGTAATGAAGGACCAAGGGCTTGAATTATATATACAATCTTTTG
>CAYSTH010000081.1:0-9153 GCA_964433995.1 uncultured Francisellaceae bacterium
GACAGCCCCTATATCATTAACCCTTTATCACACACAGGATGGCAACAATACCTTGTTGCACCAGGCGATACCCTAACACAAGTCTTAAAAAAAGCAGGCTTATCCATTGAAACCTGGCAAGAAATCATGGGATTAGGAAAGCATGCCCGATATATTAGCCGTGTGCACCCTGGTCAAATGATTAATATCGAAAGCCAAAATGGGCTACTCATTGCTTTAAATCAACCTTTAGATCCTGTTCGTACACTTTATATCGTCAGACAAAAAGATGGTTCACTCGCCAGCTTCATACATGAAAAAGAATTACAAACTCGTATTGCATTCGGTTCGGCAAATATCGAAGATTCTCTGTTTTTATCCGGCAGAAGAGCAAATATCGATGATAATATTTTAATGCAATTATCCGAAATATTTGGCTGCGTGGTGGATTTTGCTCACGATATTCATCCCAATGATAGCTTTAAAGTGTTATATGAAGAACAATTTGTGGATGGCGAAAAAATTGGTACTGGTAATGTGCTTGCCATCGAATTCCATAATAATGGCAAAACTCATCAAGCCATTCGATATACCGACACACATGGCAAAGTAGGTTACTACTCTCCAAATGGCATGAGTTTAAAACGCGCTTTTTTACGCACGCCTGTCAAATTTTCTCGTATTAGTTCTTATTTTACGCATCAGCGTAAACACCCAATATTACACAAAATACGTGCTCATAAAGGGGTGGATTATGTCGCACCAACTGGCACGCCAGTTAAAGCCGTTGGAGATGGTGTGGTTGCCTTTCAAGGTCGCAAGGGTGGATATGGCAAAACGCTTATCTTAGAACATGGCGGTAAACGTAGTACGTTATATGCTCATCTTTCTGGTTTTGCCAAAAATGTTGCGCCTGGTAAACGGGTTTCTCAAGGACAAGTGATTGGTTATGTCGGCTCAAGTGGATTAGCGACCGGTGCACATTTGCATTATGAATTTAGAGTAGATGGTCAACATCGTGACCCATTAACGGTACCCTTGCCGCACTCTGTGCCTATTCCGGTGCAACAACGACATACCTTTTTGGCGCAAGCTTCTGAACTGATGGGTTTATTGGAATATCATGAAAAAGTCATGATGGCCTCTAACGAATATTAAATATAAATTAAGTAACAAAATCATGACAGATTATTATATTGGCTTAATGTCAGGCACCAGTGTAGATAGCATAGATGGTGCACTGATCAGTTTTGATGACACAAATAAAATTATTGTGCATCACACTCATGCCATAACAATGCCTCAAGATATCAAAAATCAATTACTGTCACTCAGCACTCAACCTAATATTTCTTTAGAAAATTTAGGATTACTAGACAATAAGCTAGGGCTGTTATTTGCAGAATGTGCTTTAAACATTATTAAACAATCTAAAGTATCTAAAAATAACATCAAAGCCATCGGATCCCATGGTCAAAATATTTATCATAACCCCCATATTCAATTCACTTTACAAATCGGCAATCCTAATATTATTACCCAAAAAACAGGCATACAAACCATTTCTGATTTTAGACGTGCCGATATGGCCGCTGGTGGTCAAGGTGCCCCGCTTGCGCCTTTGTTTCATCATGCCTTATTTTATTCTGAAAATAAAAATCGGGTGATTTTAAATTTAGGCGGCATTGCCAATATTACTATTCTCAAACCTGGTTTAACTTATCCGCTATGCGGCTTTGATACGGGCCCTGCTAACAGTTTGCTGGATGCGCTTTGTGCAAAATATTTTAATCAGCCTTATGATAAAAACGGCGATATCTCTGCCAAAGGGCAAATTCAATCTGATTTACTCGCAAAATTATTGCAAGATGATTACTTTAAAAAGTCGCCCCCAAAAAGCACAGGCAAAGAATATTTTAATTTAAACTGGCTTGAATCCTCTTTAGATAAAAATAAAAATGATTTACCCCAAGATTTATTAACCACACTCACAGAATTAACGGCGAAAACCATTACTGATGCTATCAAACAAGTTTTAGAGACAAATTTTGATAATAAATATAATACAGAAGTCTATTGCTGCGGTGGCGGTGTATATAACGCTTATTTAATATCCCGAATACAGCATCACTTAGGGCAACATATTAAAGTCGCCAGCACTGAAACTCTGGGGTTAGATCCTAAATGGGTAGAAGCCGCTTTATTTGCTTGGTTAGCAAAAATGCGAATAGAAGAAAAAACGTTAGATTTGAAACACACCACAGGCAGTAACCAACCTGTGGTGCTTGGAGCAGTTTACGCTGCCGTTTGATTTGCTGGTGAAGCAATAGAAGCAGCGCGATAATCACGATAAGCTTCAACTGCATGTCCTTGTAGCCTACCGACAGCTGAACCGATGAGTGCTCCCAACGCTACTGCGCCATAAGTTTTTACAGGTGACATATTTTTATTAACATAGTAAGGAGATAACAACGCTGCACAAACAAACCCCATGCTCATATAATCATCTACGGTTCGGAAGGTTCCTATCAAAGGAACAATACCCATAACCAATGCACTAATGAAGACTGCATCTCCTATGCTACCACCTGATACCATTGTGCTTTGTTTAGCTGTCATCTCTCTCATAAAACTACCTGTTACTTATTAATAACTAGCATTGTAATGCGTGAAATTGTGATTTTGCGTATAGTTATAGTGACCATATCCAGTATGGTTATAATGCGTCGCATTATGGTGATAACCATAATTGTAATTAGTTGAGTTTGTGTCAGTAACATTAAAAATAATTTTAATGATATCTAAAAATAAATCAAAACTATCCTCTTGTCCGCCAGATACATTTAAACTTTGTTGTGTTGTGATTAATTTCATTTTGAATTTTCCTACTTTTTTATGTTAAAGATACTTAGTTTTTATTTGCAACGGTAACATTAGCAATAGCTGGTTTGACATTTTGTGCGGGCATTAATAATGCATCCGTTAAATTTAGAATAGTGATTGAAACAGAGTAAAATACGGCACTACTCACATACCCTATCACGTTACCCATCACGCCACCCACAACAAAACCGAACAATACGCTTCGAACACCATCATGCGTATTTCCGCATTGCACGCCACTTCCTACAGCGCCAACAAATGCACCTGCAAATTGACTGATTCTTGTTATAAATTGGTAATCATTTGCACTGCCATGCGACCCACCGGACACACTCAAGCTTTGTTGTGTGGTTATTAACTTCATTTTTATCGCCTCTGCATAAAATAAATCTAGCTAAAAAAATATTCATTAATCTAGCTTTTAAAAATGCACAGATCAATCAAAATCAGATAAACGGCCATAAGTTAGTTGAATCAAAGTTTCGCTATTTTTCTCAGGAGTTTGGCTTAAAAATAAAGTTAACTATCTGAAATGGCGCGCTTAAGATTGTGCCTATATTACTCACTAGCGTATAACCTACTGCCCCAACAGTCTTACCAGCTACCGCACCAATAAACCCACCTACAACTGCCGTTCCCACAATAGAACATACATTGGGTGATCTGTGTGCCACAGCGAAACCAATAAAAGCGCCGGACAGACACCCTACCACTGCGCTAACATTCGTTGAGACATCATATCCTGTTATCGAACCCGCACTCACGGCATGTAAATATTGCTCTGTGTCAATTACTTTCATTTTGCTTATCCTAATGATGTTTCGTCTTCTATAGGTCTTAAATAGCTATCTACACCTGATACAATTTGTTGATTGATCTGATACAAACCTGCACCAAAAATATGTCCTATTGTGCGGCCAATTGTTCCTCCAACAAAAAAACCTGCTACTTTAACTAATGGGTTATTATACGGTGCTGATAAGGTATGAATGGCCACCACCGCGCCAATTGAACCAAGCCATGCGCCACAAAAACCATACAGACCCGTCTCAAAATCATAGTTTGATAATTTTTTTCCACCTGATACTTCTCTAGTCTGAACTTGATTAATCTTTTTCACAAAAATAACTTCCTTAACTTACTAAAAAATAAAATAAAAGTATTTTAACATACAAAATAAAAATTTGGCTGAAATTTCGATGGTTTTATTAAGTGGAGTAAAATTGAGAAAGGGTAAAAAATAAAAACGCACTACGATTATGAAAAACCGTAGTGCTCGAGGCAAAAAGCCTCTAGTAAAAAAGAAACCTTATTATTATTTTTATTCGAAGTAGCAATTAAAGCGTTGGCTTCAAATAAGCATCTACTGTTTTGTAAAGGGCTCTATCCGTCCAATATGCAACCGCGCCGGTTACATATCCTGCTTCTTTGCCAACAAAAGTGCCACCCAATACTGATAATGCTCTCACAGGAAGCGGTAATGCCTCACTTAAAACATATCCTGCAGAACCACCAATAAAAAAGCCCATAAAGCTATAAAAACCAGTTTTGTTTTCATATCTGTCAATAGCGACTTGGCAGCCACCTGAAATAGCTTGAGTTTGATCGATTGTTATTGTTTTCATAAGTCACTCCTACTTCTACTTCATCATATTTATTATTGTCCTCAGTAAACTAAACCTGCTATGCATAGCTGTCAAGAAAATAAATTTAAGTGCATGTGCACGTTTTTTGTTTAAAAAAACAAAAATACGACGAAAGGACAAATTCTAATAAATTAGTTTTAAAAATTAGCTTTAATTTAAATAGAAAAAGAAGATCCACAGCCGCATGTTGTCTGGGCATTAGGATTTTTAACCGTAAAATGTGCACCTTGAAGCGATTCTAAATAGTCTACTTGTGCACCATGCAGATAATTAATACTTAATGGATCGACCACATAAGAAATAATTTTAGGCAAGCCATCGACAAGCACTTCTTTATTGAAAATCAAATCGTCTTCTTCTGTGTCGCGCACAAAGCTAAAGCCATACTGAAAGCCCGAACAACCACCACCGGTAATATACACACGTAACTTTAGTTCGTAATCTTGTTCATCTTCGATAAGCATCCAAACTCGTTGTGCTGCTCGTTCAGATAGTTCCAGATTCATCATATTTAAATAACTACTCTCAATATGAAAATATTAGGGCAAGTAACCCCATTATAAATCACTTTCCGATTAGAGTCTAAACTGAGTATATAGCTTCTACTTTGGGGTAG
The DNA here is from genome assembly GCA_964433995.1 of uncultured Francisellaceae bacterium. Taxonomy (GTDB): domain Bacteria; phylum Pseudomonadota; class Gammaproteobacteria; order Berkiellales; family Berkiellaceae; genus CADEEZ01. The sequence continues at coordinate 5,125 of CAYSTH010000081.1, forward strand.
TCATGGAACTTACATTTTTAGGTGCCACAGAAACAGTTACGGGTTCAAAATATTTATTGACCCATAATAATCATCAAATTTTGGTCGATTGTGGATTATTTCAAGGATTGAAAGAACTCCGATTAAAAAATTGGGCTCCTTTTCCTATAGAGCCTAGTAAAATTGAAGCTGTCGTGCTGACACACGCTCATATCGACCATACAGGTTATTTACCTTTACTCAGCAAACAAGGATTCACCGGCCCTATTTATTGCAGCAAAGGCACCTATGCTCTGTGCCAAATTTTATTGCCTGACAGCGGTTTTCTGCATGAAGAAGAAGCAAGAAGAGCCAATAAATATGGTTATTCAAAGCATCGCCCGGCCAAGCCACTATATACCAAAGAAGATGCTGAACTGGTTTTAGAACAATTTGAGCCTGTCGATTTCGAACACCCTTTAACTATTCTAGATACATTCAATGTTACTTGGTACCACGCTGGGCACATTATTGGTGCATCACATGTCAAAATTGAGACGCAGGACAGTTCTGTTGTTTTTTCGGGGGATATTGGCAGGTTAAACGATCCTGTTATGCGTCCACCGTCACGCATCTCTAAAACAGATTATTTGGTATTAGAATCGACTTATGGCGATAGAATTCAACCTAAACAACCACCTGAAGAAGCTTTGGCAGCAATCATCAATAAAACCATTAACCGCAATGGCACAGTTGTTATCCCTGCTTTTGCTGTAGGGCGTGCTCAAATGATACTGTATTATTTGTATCTACTTAAAACACAAAAAAAGATACCCTCTATTCCCATTTATTTAGATTCGCCCATGTCGATAGACGCCACTCATATCATGAGAACCTTTGTTAATGAAATTAGACTTTCTTCTAGTTTATGCCAAAACGTCTGTGAAATTGCGCATTATGTTCATACTCAAGAAGAATCAAAAAGATTAGATGCCTCTACTGAGCCCAAGATTATTATCTCTGCTAGCGGTATGGCAACAGGCGGCAGGGTGTTACATCATATTAAAACATTTGCTCCTTACCCTGAAAATACTATTTTATTTGCTGGTTACCAGGCTATTGGTACACGTGGCGCTGATATGTTAGCGGGTAAAAAGCAAATTAAGATGTTTGGTCTATATGTACCTATTGAAGCAGAAATCGATTTTTTACCTAATCTATCTGCGCATGCCGATCAATTGGAAATATTGGCTTGGCTAAAAAACTTTGAAAAGCCTCCTAAACAAGTTTATATTACACATGGTGAACCTAAGGCTGCTGCTGAACTCAAATCTGAAATAGCACGCACATTAGGTTGGCATTGCACCATCCCTAGTTATCTAGATAAAGTTAAATTAAAAAAATAAGAATAAGATCTGATTATGTTGCTCTGGTTTAAGGCTTTCCATATTATTTTTGTGGTGACTTGGTTTGCGGGATTATTTTATCTCCCTCGATTATTTGTTTATCACGCTGAGCTGCTCAAAGCGCCCCCACATGATGTCTTAGGGCATCAACGTTTTTGCATCATGGAAAGACGGCTTTTTTGGGGAATCATGACCCCTTCTGCTTTTCTCGCTATTTTGTTTGGATTACTTACCTGGCAGGCTTATGGCTGGACGGCATTCAAAGGCATGGGATGGTTACATGTCAAATTATTACTTGTGGGATTAGTTTTGGTGCACCATTATTTATGTCATCGCTACATGCTGGCTTTTAGAAATCAAACCAGCACGAAAAGCGCGACTTACTTCCGGTTTTTTAATGAATTTCCGGTGTTAATTTTGATTGGAGCCGTCATATTAGTGGTATTAAAGCCTTTTTAACCCTCACCCAGCCTTTCCCCGTCTACGCTATGCTACGACGCGAGGCCACCCTCTCCCACAAAGCGGAAGAGGGTGTAAAACCACCTAGTTTTTGATTCGTCACAATATTGGCAAGATCTTCTTAGCTCCCTCTTCCGCTTCGCGGGAGAGGGTTGGGGTGAGGGTAAAACAGCTTAAATTTCTTCCATTTCAAAATCAGATTTCATGGCACCACAATCAGGGCAACGCCAGTTGGGGGGTACATCTTCCCACTTCGTGCCAGGCTCTATACCATCTTCTGGCCAGCCTTCACGCTCGTCATAGATATAACCACATAATAAACACATAAAACGCTTATAGTTTGCTTGTTCTGCTTTTTGGGCATTTTCCATGCTACATCTACCTTCTTGATAAATTGGCGAAATAACTAATGTTGCTTATAATACCCGATTTGCGGACAAAAATTAACCAACAGGAGCGTGTTACTGATGACTGCAGCCCGTGTATTTAGCCATTCTCAGAAATTAATTGATTTAGCTAAGCAAGTTATTCCGGGGGGTGTAAACTCACCTGTCAGAAGTTTTAATGCGGTAGGCGGCACGCCTGTTTTCTTTACCGAAGCCAAAGGTGTGCATTTATACGACGAAGATGGCAACGAGTATTTAGATTATGTAGGCTCATGGGGCCCAATGATATTAGGCCATCAACACCCCGAGGTGATTTCTGCAATACATGCTGCGGTAGATAAAGCTCTTTCTTTTGGTGCACCAACCAAACTAGAAGTCGAAATAGCACAAAAAATTTGTGAACTGATGCCCAGCATCGAAATGGTTCGCATGCAAAATTCTGGCACAGAAGCCACTATGACGGCGATTCGATTAGCACGTGGATTTACGGGTAGAAATTTATTAATTAAATTTGAAGGATGTTATCACGGCCATAGCGATAGCTTATTAATTAAAGCAGGTTCAGGTGTACTGACTTTTGGCCAAACCAGCTCTGCGGGTGTACCTGAAGATTTAGCTAAGCATACTTTATGTTTACCCTATAATGACATTCAAGCATTATCCGATACCTTTGCAAAATTTGGCCCAGAGATTGCGGCAGTAATCATTGAACCTGTGGCAGGTAATATGGGATGCGTTCCCCCTATTCCTGGTTTTTTACAAACACTCAGAGCATTGTGTACTCAACATCACGCTGTTCTAATTTTTGACGAAGTCATGACTGGCTTTAGAGTCGATTTAGGTGGCGCACAAGCTTATTATGATATACAACCTGATTTAACCACTTTAGGTAAAGTCATTGGTGGTGGCATGCCTGTGGGTGCATTAGGCGGCAGAAAAGACATTATGTCTTATCTTGCACCACTAGGACCTGTTTATCAGGCTGGCACTTTATCTGGCAACCCCATTGCGATGACCGCAGGACTTGCCACTCTCAAGCAATTAACTCAGCCTGATTTTTATACTCATTTAAAAAACAACACACAAACTTTAGCAGCAGGATTGTTAGCGATTGCTGAACGCACCCAAACGCCACTTCAGGTATATCATGTGCCTGGTATGGTCAGTTTATTTTTCTCTGAAAATCCTATTCGAAATTTAGATGACGTGAAAGCCTCTGATACAGAGAAATTTAATGCTTTTTTCCATGGAATGCTAAACAAGGGTGTGTATTTACCGCCTTCTGCCTATGAAACATGGTTTGTTTCTGCGTTGCATACAGATGTCGAGATACAAAAAACATTGGAAGCTGTAGAGCAGGTTTTTAAAGATCTTAAATCGGTTTAGAAAACAAAGGTAATTTTTTAGGAATAATGACCTGAATCGGCCTATCAATTTTAACTTCACTCAACGTGATACTGATTTGATAGGCACACACTTCTACGCCAACCTTGATGGCTTCTCTGAGTAATAAACCATATTGTTTATCGACATGATCGGCAGGAAACACTCTTTCGATGCCATTATGTTGAATGAGATAAAATAAAACAGCACGATGACCTTTTATTTTTAAATCAATAAGATCGTTCAATTCTTTCAAAGAACGTGTATGAGGCGCATCGGGAAAAAAGCCTCGATGAATTTCATCACCCATTGTGACTTGTTCAACCATGACATAACAATTTTGATTACTGTTGAAATTTTTCAAGACCAAATCGACTATGGTATTGGGTTTATCTAATAATTGATCTTTGGCAATTTCATCATATCCCATGAGTTCG
>CAYSTH010000082.1:0-9148 GCA_964433995.1 uncultured Francisellaceae bacterium
CACTTTGATTTAAATATTTTATGACGACAATGCTCTGAATTAATTTGAGCAAACATCATCAACTCAACATCCGTTGCAAATCTATTTAGTTTTTTATAATGTTGATACAAATAATCGATTTCAATATGTGTTAAACCTAAGCCCATTTTGACATTATAATTTTCTAATATTTGTTTATCTGGCGCTGACAAATCCAATGTTTGCAGTAATGCTGGTTTTTTTGAAACGAAGATAGATGTTAATTGCTGAAAATCGGTGATAACAGATTCTGTCATTTGATCATGCAATAAAGGCAAAATTGTTTTAAGCTGCGTTGTATTTAGTGCTCTATTTTCTACCCTTAAGACAAAAAACTTTACTTGCTCAATTCTTTCTATGCTACTTAAACTACTTTGATGCAAAATCTCTAAACTTTTTGTTTGCCAAGCTGAAACCGTTCCTATTCGCGGCATAACAAAAATAGTCGTATACTCTTCCGATGAAAAACTTTCTAAAAATTTTTCAGGAACAAACGTACTATCTGCATTTAATACCGCAATTAATTTAGCATATTCACTATGTTTTGAAGGTGACAAAAAGGATTCATCAGTTTGAATATAGAAAAAATCCAGTTGATTGACTACCTCTACGTTTGGTAATATACACGAAATTTTTTCTTGTAACTGACTTATACGAAAATCAGATAACCCTTTTTTTGCCTTTATAAACATCTTCTTATCCAACATCTAGGTTTGATTGAGGGGAGGATTCGTTTTTTGGCTTTAAATAATACTGGAAACTTGTTTAAATTAATATAAATAATGATGCACGAATACCGTACTGAACATAAGGTTTTAGGTTATATTCGCGAGTTGCTTTCTAAAGAGCAAAGAAAATATTTATTTAGTGGCGCACATTATCTGATTTTGGATAAAGGTGCATTTTATGAGTACTGGAAGCAGAAACTAACGAGTCAAAACGATACACTCGACAGAAGTTCAAACAAAACATCTTTTATTATCCATGGTATGTCTCATGGGGATGTGTTAGTAGAATTCAGCCAAAGCAACCAAGAGTCGGCGACCTTACTTTGTATAAAACCCCACCTACCTCCACAGCCTCATTTTATTAAATCATGGGTATTCATATTATTAGAAAGCATATTTGGTATTAGTTTTGGTCCTAAGGGTTTTTGTCGCTACACTAAAGAAAGACCGTTGATTATTCATCCTCGATCAAATGCATCAACAAAAAATTTGAAACATAATATCACATTATCTTCTCAATCTTCTTTTTTACCAAGTTACCATCAATCTAATAAAAAATTAAAAAATCATCGAGATGCCACCGACCACCTAAACTTTAATCAGTTTCCAAAAAATAATCATAACTCACCTAAATTCTGATAAATTTTCTTTTATCTATGCTTTCATAATAAACTATATTTCTATTGTGCCACCTTCTATTTGTATTAAATGGGTATATTCAATGGATATAATTAATTTCTTTGACTGTCAAAATTTGAGCCCAACTAAACTCGATGATAATAATAAATTAATGAATTCAGCTAAATCCGGAGACATCTCTCAAATTGCCAGCTTGATTGAAAAAGGCATCCATTTAAATGTAGTCAACAATCATGGTCAAACAGCACTTATGCTAGCAGCTTCTTATAACCAAATTGCCACTGTTAAATATCTCATAAAGCAAGATGCTGATGTGAATTTAGCTAATAATCAAGGTCAAACTGCTCTGATACTGGCTGCTTTTTGTGGACATCTAGCAATCGCTGAATGCCTCATCCAGCAAGGAGCAAAAATTGATCTAGTCAATCATCATGGTCAGACTGCATTCATGTTGGCTCTCTTTAATGGTCATACTGCAATCGCTCATCGATTATGGTGTGAAATGACACCAGCAGAACGTCTACCATTTGCAAATACGCACCCAAATAATAATATCCTAAATCAAGTTTTTTTCGATTGGTATGAGCATCATGTGGCCACAGATTTAAACCGAACACTCCTGTTTGCATCCAATCAAAATACTGCACAAACCAAACCATTATCTTCAGATAACAATGAAGATAAATCTAAGATAAAAAATAGACAATAAGTCGCGCTTCGATACATTCGACCCACCGAAACTCTAATCAGCTTCCCTTTTATCCTGCTCTATTGACCTTTTAAATAATATATAAATTTATATATTGGCAATAGACTATATTTTGAGAGTATCAGCTTGGAGAAAAAATATGTCTGATGCCGCCGACAATTTAAATGAGAGTCAATTATTTAATAAAATAGAAAATTATATACAAGAACTCAATAAACTACATCAAGATATCAACAATCGATATGCTAAAAATAATATCTATGGGATATTAAACATAAGCGTCCTTTTTTATGAAAAAGCACTCGAATTGATTGCTTTATCAAAACATATTTTTCAATACAAAATAATTCAAGTCAACACTGAAAAAGCTAGCTCCATTAAAAAAAACATGAATTTACTTAAAAACATTTTGGAAAATCTTAGAAAAAAAAGAGATGAGTGGTTAGACAAAACTAATTTAATGCAAGATTCAAGCTTTGCCCAAATGATACAAAACGGTGAAGAACGGCTTCAAAATATTGAAGACAAAATTTGTTATTTTTTAAGAGTGATATCCTCTGCAGAAAAAAAAGAGCAAGAAAACATCCATCCTAAAATGAAAAGATATAAGTTGCAATAAAATGCTATTATTTTTATTCACAGGAGTTTTTTATGTCAGAATTTGAAAACACACCCGTTGTGATATTTAGCCAAAAAACCACAAAACGAAATCATCGCTCTCTTTCTCAGAAATTTGCAAGAGAACAAGATAGAGAAAAATCCTTAAATTCAGCTCGTCTTTGTTTAGAAAATATTATGAAATTTTATCAGGCCTTTTCAGAAGATTATAAAAACAATAATCTTTATGGACTCTTTAATACCAGTGAAGGGTTCTATAATAATGCAATTGAATTTGTTTCACTTTCGCAGCATTTATACAAACATAAATTAATAAAACTTAAAGAAATAGATTCTAATACCATTATAGAAAATATGAATGTACTCATTGCGATGATTGATCAATTAAATACAGAAAGAATCGAATGGATTGCTGAAAGCAACATACTTGATGAGCCTCAATTTGTAAATGCTGTGCAAGAAGGAAGCAATCGAATTGAACTACTAAAAAATAAAATACATGTTTTTTTAAATAACATTTCTGAAAGAGTAGGAAAAGAAAAGTTAAGTACTAATCAAAAAAATCATTGATACCTTCAATTAAATAATTGTTTTTTATTTTTTCAGTCTTTTGCTGGCAAAATATTGTTTGAGTTGTTCGCTGTTATCTTTTGCATAAACTCCGGGAACAATTTCAATATTTTTATGAAGGTGGCTTAATTTTTCTGGGATGGATAAATAACCTCCCATCGCACCTGCCTTAGGATCGCTAGCACCAAAAACTACCCTACCAATTCGAGCATGCATAATGGCTGTTGCACACATTGCGCAAGGTTCTAAGGTGACATATAAAGTGGCTTGAGTCAGACGATAATTTTTAAAAAATTTGCCTGCTTGCCTTAAACATAGCATTTCAGCGTGTGCAGTTGGATCGTGTAATTGGATAGGCTGGTTATGTGCTTGAGTTATCTCGGTATTTTGATACACCAAAACAGCACCAACTGGAATTTCATCGTTATTTAACGCAAGAGAGGCCATTTTCATGGCCTTTTGCATCCAAAAATAATCTTGAGCGTTTATTCCCATTCGATAGTCGCAGGCGGTTTACCTGAAATATCGTAAACTACTCTAGAGACATTTTGTACTTCATTAATAATTCTTAATGAAGCTTCTTCGAGCAGCTCATAAGGTAAGTGTGCCCATTTTGCGGTCATAAAATCAATGGTTTCAACTGCCCTTAAAGCTATCACAGGCGCATAAACTCGACCATCACCCATCACACCAACTGATTTAACGGGTAAAAAGACAGCAAAAGCCTGAGAAACTTTTTGATAATAATCATATTTATGTAGTAACTCAATAAAGATAGCATCGGCTTTTCTTAAGGTTTCAGCAGCATCAAATGTGACTTCACCTAAAATTCTAACTCCTAAACCTGGACCAGGAAAAGGATGCCTGTAAACCATATCATAAGGCAAACCTACATTTAGACCAATTTGACGAACTTCATCTTTAAATAATTCACGAATAGGCTCAACCAATTCAAAATGCATATCTTCTGGTAGGCCGCCCACATTGTGATGGGATTTTATGACATGGGAAGCAGAATTCGCACCACCCGCTGATTCAATCACATCGGGATATATGGTTCCTTGAGCTAAAAATTTAATTTGTTCTTCGCTCGAAATTTTTTTTGAAGCTTCATCAAAAATATCGATAAATAATTTACCAATGACTTTCCTTTTCGCTTCTGGATCTTGAACATTTTTTAATGCTTCAAAATATTTATCTTTTGCGTAAACTGTCGTTAAATTAATGCCTAAATGTTTATCAAACATTGCTTGCACTTGCTCAGCTTCATTTAAGCGTAACAAACCTGTATCCACAAACACACAATACAAATTCTTCCCTATTGCTTTATGCAATAAAGCTGCGACAACAGAAGAATCGACACCACCAGATAAACCTAGCAGTACTTTTTGATCTCCTACTTTTTCTTTAACAGAGGCAATAATATCTTCAACGATATTTTCTGGTGTCCAATTTTGTGCACACTGACAAATATTTACAATGAAATGTTTTAATAAATGCATACCTTGGCGAGTATGTGTTACCTCTGGGTGGAATTGCACACCATACCAATTTTTTTCTAAGTCAGCCATTGCAGAAATAGGTGCATGATGACTTTGAGCCAACCTCACAAAATTTGGAGGTAAATCTGTGACTTTATCACCGTGACTCATCCAAACATCTAATACCCCTTGCCCTTGTTCATCGGTGTGATCACAAAGTACATCGAAAAGTAAATTAGTTGGTGCATCTTTAGAAATTGTTAAGGCCGCATGACCAAATTCACGCTGGTTGTTAGAACCTTCTACTTTGCCACCTAATTGGTTTGCTAAAGCTTGCATACCATAGCAAATACCTAAAATAGGCAACGATAAATTAAAAATAACCTGAGGAATAATGGGACAATTTTCTTGCGTTACCGATTCTGGGCCACCAGATAAAATAATGCCTTTAGGAGAAAACGCTTCGATTTTTTTAGGATCTACTGCATGATGAAATATTTCACAATACACACCCGCTTCACGCACTCTTCTCGCAATCAATTGCGTATATTGTGAGCCAAAATCTATAATTAATATTTTATCTTGATGAATATTTTTCATTTTACTACTCTTTAATGATTCTAAGAGGATAATGGGTAAAAGGGGCAACTGTCATGCCAGCGAAGGCTGGCATCCAGCCAATGATGTCTTCAAGTTTTATTCTTTAATCGTTAATTTATACCTATTTGTCTTAATTAAGAGAAGCACTGGATGCCAGCCTTCGCTGGCATGACAACTCTAGTGCAAATTTCTAAAAAGAGCCTAATCATATTCTCTGCGATAATTTGGTGCTTCTTTGGTAATGGACACATCATGTACGTGAGATTCACGCACGCCTGCTGCCGTGATTCTGACAAAAGTCGTTTCGCTTTGCATTTCTTGAAGATCTTTTACACCGCAATAACCCATACTTGAACGCAAACCACCTACCAGTTGGTGCACAACATTAATCATATTGCCTTTGTAAGGCACTCTACCTTCAATGCCTTCTGGTACTAATTTTTCTACACCATCGTCTTTTGATTGGAAGTATCTATCGCTAGAGCCTTGTTGTTGAGACATGGCACCCAACGACCCCATTCCTCTATAAGCTTTATATGAACGACCTTGGTATAAAATCACTTCGCCTGGCGCTTCTTCTGTGCCCGCTAATAAACCCCCTACCATGACTACCGATGCACCCGCTGCAATGGCCTTGGCAATATCACCTGAATAACGAACGCCACCATCTGCAATAACAGGAATATCTAAATCTTTAAGCGCTTCAGCGACATTCATCACTGCTGTGATTTGTGGTACGCCTACGCCCGCGACAACACGTGTTGTACAAATAGATCCTGGACCTATACCCACTTTTACACCATCAGCTCCTGCTTCGACTAATGCTAAAGCCGCTGCTGCTGTTGCAATATTGCCTCCAATTACTTGTACTTTCGGATAAGTTTGCTTTACCCATTTGACCATATCCAGTACACCTTGAGAGTGGCCATGTGCAGTATCTACAACAATAATATCAACGCCAGCACCAACCAAACCAGCTACACGATCTTTTGTTTCGGCACCAGTCCCTACCGCTGCGCCCACTCTTAATCTTTGCTGTTCGTCTTTGCAGGCAATCGGCTTATCTTTTTGTTTTTGAATATCTTTAACAGTTATCATGCCTCGAAGCTCAAACTGTTGATTCACAACCAATATTTTTTCGAGGCGATGCTCTTTAAATAGCTCAACAGCATCTTCTTGTTTTGTACCTTCAAGAATGGTGACCAATCTTTCTTTAGGGGTCATAATGACAGAAACGGGCAATGCATAATTTTTTTCAAAACGCCAGTCACGTTGTGTGACAATGCCCATTAACTCACCCTTTTTGGAAACAACAGGCACGCCTGATATTTGATATTCAGCAATGAGTTTTAGTAAATCACCCACCGTGGTATCTGGTAAAGTGGTAATAGGCTGGCTAATGACGCCGCTTTCATATTTTTTGACTCGGCGCACCTGCTCAACTTGATCTTCAATAGACATATTTTTGTGCAAAATACCAATGCCGCCCTCTTGTGCCATCGCAATGGCCATTGCAGCTTCGGTTACGGTATCCATTGCAGCTGAAACAAGTGGTATATTCAGGCGTATATCACGAGTAATACGTGTATTCAACCGAACATCTTTGGGTAAAACAGTAGAATGTCTGGGCAAAAGTAAAACATCATCAAAGGTAAGTGCCACATCTAAAACTCGCATCATCGCCCCCCAGATTCACATAGGTAAAATTATCGGGTAGTATACCTAAAAACGGATTTTTAGTAAAGGAGCTTGTAAGTGCACCCTTTTAATCAATTTTCCCAGGAAAATACGGTGTTTAACTCAGAAAAAATGCATGTGATATCGGTAAGCGAGCTTAACCGTACAACTCGACAATTATTGGAAGAAGCGTATGGAAGCATTTGGATACATGGCGAACTGTCAAATGTGGTCAAACCACGTTCAGGACATGTTTATTTTACTTTAAAAGACGAATTTTCTCAGGTTCGTTGCGCCCTGTTCAAAAATAAATCTGGCTTAAGCTTCGACCCGAGCGATGGATTACACGTGATTGCCAAGGCGACCGTGAGTTTGTATGAACCTAGAGGCGATTATCAACTGATTATTTCACAATTAATGCTGGCAGGAGTTGGTGCATTACAACAAGCATTTGAACAACTTAAAAAGAAATTAGATAAAGCAGGTTTATTTAATCAACAAAACAAAAAACCACTTCCGGCTTTTCCAAATAAAATCGCTGTAATTACCTCTCCTACAGGTGCTGCCATTAGAGACATTCTCACTACTTTACAACGTCGTTATTCTATAGCTGAAATTTGCGTATATCCTACCCTGGTTCAAGGTGCTGAAGCTGCAGAACAAATTGTTAAGGCATTAAAACTCGCAAATAAGCACCAATACTGTGATGTGATTATTTTAGCTCGAGGCGGTGGTAGCTTAGAAGATTTATGGCCTTTTAACGAAGAAGCTGTGGCTCACGCTATTTTTGATTCTAAAATCCCGGTTATCTCTGGCGTGGGGCATGAGCCTGATGTGACGATTGCCGATTTTGTGGCTGATTTTCGGGCAGCAACACCCACTGCCGCCGCTGAACACGCTGTACCCAATTATATTGATATATTAAATAATATACTCGGATTCAAAAAACAATTGATCTATTTTATCCAAAGACAAATTCGAACGCATCAACAACATCTTGATTTGCTCAGCAAACGACTACAGCACCCTGAGAAAAAAATTAAATTGGCTCAAGAAAAGCTGGATCGACTACAAAAAGAACTATTTAAATCCATCAAAAATAAAATTTTATTACTGAATAATCGATTGGCCAGCACAGCCAGAATGTTACATGCTGTGAGCCCCTTAACCACTCTTGATAGAGGCTATGCTATTGTCAAAAAACTGGATAATAATAAAGTATTAACAACAACTAAAGAAATCAAAATCGGTGAAAAGCTTGAAATTGTATTACGTCAAGGTACTGCCATTACCGAAGTTACAGCGTTAAAAGACTCGACTCTTCTAAAAATGAAATGACGCTCATTGGATTTGAATAAATGTCAATCGGTTCATACTCTTCTAATGCATTATCAAGATAAGAGGAACAGTCTATTATCTCATCAAAAATAAAAGTTAAAGTTTTTTCAACAATGCAGGCCACTGCATCTTCTAAATCTAAGCTATCATCACAAAGACAATCGTATAAATATATGTTCTTATTGTATTCTGTGATAAAACCTGTATCTATATTATGTTCTTTTGCCCAGTCTACTAATTTTTTGAATGTTTCTATTTGTTTAAAATCGGGATCATATTCTCCCTCAATCAGGGGTCTTACTACTTTGGCTTTAAATTCATGTACTTTTACTTCTTCGCCAAATTTATTTTTATCTTTTTCAGTATGCTCAAGCCACTGAATTTTACTGGGTTGTAATAAATATTCTTTTTCATGAGGAAAATGTGAAATGCATTCAACCGATTTTCCAGGCAATCCTTCATATTTAATCAGTACATTTCCTGAAAAATTCTTTGCCACATCTTTATCTGAAGAAGTACTGGTATATGCAGGGGTTGTAATAAAAGTATCTGGTGATTTTGTGCTGTCAATTCTTAATTGAATTTCAGCTTCGCTGGTGTGATGCTCACCTCTAAAACTCGTGTTTTCAGTTTGTTCAGTGTCTGGCATAATTTTATTCAAACCAGAACTGATAAACATGATTTTAATCAGATCTGAGGCAAGTTCATTTTTTTCTATTATTTTGCCATTTTCTTCAAGATAATTTGTGCCGTTTTTATACATTAAATTA
>CAYSTH010000083.1:0-9079 GCA_964433995.1 uncultured Francisellaceae bacterium
TGGAAAAAATAAATCAAGACGTTGAAATACAAGGAACCGTTTCGAGAGTCACTTTTTATCAAGCAGATACAGGTTTTTCTGTTTTAAAAGTAAAGCTGCCCAAAAAAAAATGATCCTGTTTCTGTCGTTGTTCAGGCTGGGCAAATTTACGAAGGCGAGCCTATTACAGCCAAAGGCCGATGGGAAAATCATAAAACCCACGGCATGCAATTTAAAGCCAGTATCGTGCAAACCAGTATGCCCACTCAGTTATTAGGCATAGAAAAATATTTATCCAGCGGTTTGATTAAAGGCATAGGACCAGGCTTTGCCAAAAAAATTATCGAGCGATTTGGTCAAAAAGTATTCGAAGTCATCGATAAAACACCCCATAAGTTACAAGAAATTTCGGGCTTAAGTGGGGTGCGTTTTGAAAGTATTTTAAAATCGTGGGAAAACCACAAAGCGATTCGAGAAATCATGGTATTTTTACAAAGCCATGGCATGGGCGTTTCTAAAGCTAATAAAATCTATAAAACGTATGGCCAACGTGCCATTAAAATCATTGAAAAAAATCCGTATCAACTTGCCAAAGATATTCATGGCATTGGCTTTAAAACAGCCGATACCATGGCTCAAAGCTTAGGCATTCCCAAAGATTCGATTATTCGAGCGCATGCAGGATTGCAATATACTTTACAGCAGAGTTTGAGCGAAGGACATTGTGGGTTACCAAAAGATAAACTCCTACAAGAAGCCGAAAAATTGCTCGATATTCCAGAACCTGTTTTACAACAAGGTCTAGCAGTGGGTTTAACAGAAAAAAGCTTAATAGAAGATACCAAAGATAATATTCCTGTCATCTTTTTATATTATTTATGGCACTATGAAAAAACCATCGCTAAAATCATTTTAAATTTAGTGTCTCAAAAACCGCTCAAATGGAAAAATTTAAAAACTAAGCCTGCTATTGAATGGGTTGAGTCTCATTTAAAAATGTCTTTATCTGAAGGGCAAAAAGATGCCATTAGAAAACTTACCGATGCCAAATTAATGGTCATCACAGGAGGCCCTGGTGTCGGTAAAACATCGGTTATTCAATCGATTATCCAAGTGTTAAAAAAGGAATCAGCGAAGATATTACTGGCAGCCCCCACAGGCAGAGCGGCTAAAAGAATGACAGAGGCAACAGGTTTGCCTTCCAAAACGCTTCACCGTTTATTAGAAACAGAAGGCAAGGGTGGTCAATTTCAGCGCAATGAAGACAACCCCTTAGAGGGCGATTTGCTTATTATCGATGAAGTATCGATGGTTGATGTACCTATGTTGCGTTCGGTATTGTTGGCTTTGCCTAAAAATATGAGCTTAATTTTAGTAGGCGATGTAGACCAATTACCTTCAGTGGGTCCTGGTCAGGTATTAAAAGATTTGATTGAATCCGATAAAGTGCCGATTTGTCGATTAACACAAATATTTAGACAAGCCAAAACCAGCCATATTATTACCAATGCGCATTGTATTAACAAAGGCAATATGCCTGATTTGGCTGACAAAACAGGCATAGAAACGGATTTTTATTTTGTTTCAGCTAAAACACCTGAAGAATGTCAGCATAAAATATTAAAAATGGTCAAAGAGCGTATACCACAAAAATTTGGCTTTCATCCTTTATCTGATATTCAAGTTTTAACACCAATGAACAGAAGTAGCTTGGGTGCTCAAAGCTTAAATCAGTTGTTGCAACAGGCCATTAATCCAAGACTGGCAACCGCTTCACATTGGGTCGAGCGTTTTGGTACTAAATTTTATGTGGGGGATAAAATTATTCAAACCACCAATAATTATGATAAAGAAGTTTTTAATGGTGATGGTGGGGTGATTTTATCTATTGATAGCGAAACCAAAGAAGTGATCATCGATTTCGATGGTCGAGACATTCATTATGATTTAGATGAGCTTGACGAAATTACGTTGGCCTATGCATTGACCATTCATAAATCTCAGGGCAGTGAGTATCCAGTAGTGGTGATACCCATCATGATGCAACATTATATGATGCTAAAAAGAAATTTATTATACACAGGCATCACCAGAGGTAAAAAGTTGGTGATCTGCGTGGGTGAAAAAAAAGCGGTAGCGATGGCCGTTAAAGGCCAAGAAAAATTATTGCGCTGCAGTAAATTAAGAGAATGGCTCGAACAAGAATGATTTATAAAATTAAATCTTGAGGCTCAGATTTTAAATAAGGATTAAAAAATTTAATATGGAATTATTTAAAAAGGGAATTTTATCAATTTATGGTTTAATTGCATTGGTTTTTATTTTCCTAAAACCAATGTGGTTCTTAATCGAAGTTCTTTCGAATGTAGATTTTGTTAGTGATAACTGACCACAAATAGTCAAGTTTCTAGAGACCGGCTTAGGTACTTTTGCTACAGTTATACTTGGATTTTGTATATTAGGTTGGGCAATCTATCATGCGAGTCAGTCACAAAATAAATCTGTTATAAAGCCTACGGTTACAAATCTTACTCTTTCATTTCCAGGAAATAGTAGAACACCCACACCTATAAAAGATAATAATATATTCAGATGGTATGTGCTATCAAATGCATTTTCTATACAAACAGAAAAGGGCGCTATTCCGTATAATACAATGTGGACCATAGTGCTTATATTTAACGAGCCAATAAATATAAAATTTTTACATCTGAATCACAATATTTCCAACTTTCCACAGTTTGAAGTTAAAGATACAAGTCAAAAACACGCTATTATTTCAATTGGTAGCGATTTTAATGGGCAGATTACCATTGATGCGGAGCAGTAATTAAAGCATTAAACGCTATGTTAAACTTTATTTTCTTTTTGCATGCTCAGAACCTTTAGCAACAGCTTTTCTTGCCATTACTGCTGTTTGTTTAACTTTACGATGCTCATTATGATGTGAAATTTGGCTTGATGAGTGCTCTTGTTTCGATGTTACTATTACATGATTGATTTTTTTATCAGCTTGCTCAAATATGGCCATTTCTTTTTCTAAGGTTTCAGCAATAAAGCTATTTAATTTTATATCGCGACTGTTAGCCGCAATGGCGAGTTTTCTATGTAGCTCAGGCTTGACTCTAATATTGAAACTTCCTTTAAATGGCTTTTCAGGCTCAATATTATGTCTTTCACAAGTTTCTAAATAGTCATCAATCGCGTCTTCGAATGCTTGTTTTAATTCAACGGCATTTGTGGCCTCATATGAAACTAGTGCACGAATAAATTCAATTTTTCCATGAAAAATAAGATCATTAGCATCAAAATGAACAGAGCCATAATAGCCACGATATTCTATTAGTTCACTCATATTAATTTTTCCTGCCTTAATATTTCAATAATTTGGACTACTTGATAGCGTTTTAAAATTGGTTTAGGGTGTGGCCTATGTAACATGATGGGTGGATATTCGGAGCTAATAAAGCGAACTCGTGATCCACTTGTTTTGCCTACATTGTCTTGTTTATACCCAAAACCTTTAAGCACAGTGCTCAGCTCATCCCACGTAAAATCAATGGGACAGGTTAAAAGTTTATCCAGTAACTTTTCACGCTTTGTCATACCCTAATCATAGATAATAAAGGTTGATTTTGCAACTATTTTTAGTCACATTGGCTGCCGTCTGTCAGCAAATATAAGAATAAAAGCAAGTTGAAAGGGATATAAGCCTGAATATTATAGGTGTAGGTACTTTAATTCCCATTAGACTTTTCCACTTGGTTATAATAGATTAATTTTTTATTAAAAGAGACAGTAAGTTAGATGGAAAAGTTGATTGAGCAAAAAGAACCTATTATTTTAGTGGATGGCTCTTCATATTTATTTAGAGCCTATCATGCTCTTCCCCCCTTAACCAATTCTAAAGGTCAAGCAACAGGGGCTGTTTTTGGTGTGGCGAACATGCTTAAAAAGCTATTGGCAGAATACCCTACTCATCATGTTGCCGTCGTGTTTGATACCAAATCTAAAAATTTTCGTCATGAAATTTACCCAGACTATAAGGCCAACCGTCCTGAGATGCCTCCTGAATTGGCTAGCCAAATCAAACCATTACATGAATTAATTGAAGCAATGGGGATCCCGCTTATTGCCATAGAAGGGATTGAAGCTGATGATGTGATAGGTACTTTAGCAAAAAAAGCAACAGATAGTCATCATCAGGTCGTTATCTCAACGGGCGATAAAGATTTTGCTCAACTTGTGTGTGAAAAAATTACCCTAATTAATACTATGTCTAACACGCATTTAGATGAAGCTGGCGTGTTTGAAAAATTTGGTGTGTATCCTCAACAAATTATTGATTATTTAGCCTTGATGGGCGATACCGTAGATAATGTGCCTGGTGTACCTGGTGTGGGGCCTAAAACAGCCGTTAAATGGTTATTAGAATATCAAACCCTAGATAATTTAATTGCTCATGCACACGACATTAAAGGTAAAATTGGCGACAAATTGAGAGACAAAATCGATTATCTGCCATTAGCTAAAAAATTAGTCACCATTCATCAAGATATGAATTTGTCTTTAACGCTAAATGATTTACTCACCAAACCCAAAGACATAGAAAAATTGCGCGAGTTGTTTACCCATTTAGAATTTCGTTCGTGGTTAAAAGAACTTAATGCGAATGCAATAAATGAATCGAATCAAATTAAATCCGTCAGCTCTGCTATGCCATCGATGACAGAAAAAAAATATCAGACAATTTATACAGAATCAGAGTTGGATGATTTGATTCAGTTGTGTCAGCAGAACAAAAAATTTGTGTTAGACACAGAGACTGATAGTCTGTTTGCACTAGAAGCTAATTTAGTCGGAATATCTTTATCCTATCAAGCAGGACAAGGTGCTTATATTCCCATTGGGCACGATTATGAAAATGCAGCTGTTCAGCTTGATAAAAAAATGGTGTTATCAAAAATCCAAGGGTTATTAGCAGATAAACATAACTTATGCATTGCCCAAAATTTGAAATACGATGCACAAGTTCTACAAAATAACCAAGTGACGATTCACTGTAAAACATTTGATACTATGTTAGCTTCTTATGTTTTACAAAGCTCAGGTACTCGACATGATATGGACAGTCTGGCTAAAAAATACCTAAACTACACTACCATTAGCTTCGAAGATGTCGCGGGAAAAGGTGTCAAACAAAAAACCTTTAATCAAATAGATTTAGCAGAAGCCTCACCTTATGCGTGTGAAGATGCTGATATTACTTATCGACTTTATCAGCATTTTTCTGAAAATTTAGAGCATTTACCTAAGCAACATGACGTTTTTGATAACATAGAAATGCCTTTGGTTTCTGTGCTACAAAAAATGGAACGTCATGGGGTAGCGATTGATGTGCTTAAGCTCAAACAACAATCTGAAGAGCTGGCTATAAAAATAGCTTCCCTCGAGCAACAAGTGTATGCTCAATGTGGTACAGAATTTAATTTAAGCTCGCCTAAGCAATTACAAGAAATTTTATATGATAAATTAGGGTTGCCAGCTTTAGAAAAAACGCCGACAGGGCAACCTTCTACCTCTGAAGCCGTTTTGCAACAATTGAGTGACTTTCATGAGATACCCAAGCTTATTTTAGAATATCGCAGCTTAAGTAAATTAAAATCGACCTATACCGATAGACTACCTGAACAGATTTTCACTGAAACAAATCGTATTCATACATCTTATCACCAAGCGGTGACGGCAACGGGTCGATTATCTTCTTCAGATCCCAATTTGCAAAATATTCCTATTCGTACAGAAGAAGGACGAAAAATTCGTCAAGCTTTTGTGGCCGAACAGGGTTGGGTATTGATATCTGCGGATTACTCACAAGTAGAATTGCGTATTATGGCGCATTTATCAAAAGATAAAAGTCTCATTCAGGCCTTTCATGACAATGAAGATATTCATCGTTGTACAGCAGCAGAGGTATTTGGTGTAAAGCGATCAGATGTGACCGATTTACAAAGACGACATGCCAAAGCCATTAATTTTGGCTTACTTTATGGCATGTCAGCATTTGGTTTAGCTAAACAAATTCATGCTTCACGAGAGGAGGCACAGGTTTATATCAATCAATATTTTCATCGTTATCCAGGCGTGAAGCAGTATATGGATAATATTCGAGCACAAGCTAAGCAACATGGATATGTCGAAACTTTAACGGGCAGACGATTATATTTGCCGGAAATTAATTCTAAAAACCGCATGCGTCAACAGGCCTCAGAACGGGCAGCCATTAACGCCCCTATGCAAGGTACCGCCGCAGATTTAATTAAGCTGGCCATGATTCATTTACAGGCTTGGATTGATACTGTTTCAGATAATATTAGAATGGTATTACAAGTTCACGATGAATTAGTATTTGAAGTCAGAAAAGAGTTTATTGACACAGCAAGAGTTGTGATTCAAGAAAAAATGGTGAAAGCATTACCATTAGATGTTCCTCTAGAAGTATCAGTAGGTGTAGGACAAAATTGGGATGTTGCCCATTAATAAATTCAATTGTTTATATAGGATATAAAAAGAGAGCATATGAAATCATTTAAAAAACTAAAGTTCATTTTGGTGTTGTTAAGTTGTTTTTCTGTGAGTGCTTTTGGAAAAGGCAAATTGCCTGTTTATCCTGTCGAATTTTTATATGACAATCAACCTATAGAGCCAGCATGCTTTTATCAAATGGTCGGAGAGCAAAGCATTAAAGATATCGATTTAAGTACTCATGATTGCCAAAATACCACCACAGAATTTGATGTCAAACAAATACCTTATGGTTTATTGGGGTATCATTTGGTTGATCAAACACCTAGCATGTCTTTACCCTATATTTATTATCGATTAATTGGACAAAAAGAGCCAAAATCTTCTCAAGAATATTATGTTGAACTCCAGTGGTCTGGTGGTGGTTCGGGTAATTTTAAAGAGCTTATTTTGGTACAAAAAAAGCAAAATAAATTAAAACTGGTGGAAAATATTGCGTCAGGTGATAGATGCTTTGGTGGTGTCACGCATGCAAGTTATTCAAATCAAGTGTTGAGATATTCCCAAAATATGACAGCGGCCGATTTAGGAAGACTGCTTAAGTTTTCTGAAAGTGAGGTTGAAAAATTGGGTTTAACCGATTGTGCGGTTTGTTGTATTGGTTTGTTGCATCATCGTGATGACAAAATTTCAGGAATAACGCTTAATTCTTTTGATCATGAAGATTTAAAAAATCTGACGGGTGAATGCTTTAGTCGGACATTGATGCCTTATTTGGGTACACATCAAAAAGAACTAAGCCAAGAAGCATCAAAAAATTTGGCAAATCAACTTCGAAAAACATGTTTAATTAACTAAAGAGCCTATTTAATTTAAAATTTTGCTTTTCAGTGCTCTATCTTGTGTTTTAAATCTGTCATGCCAGCTCGCTGCGCTGGTATGACAGTTAACATGACAATCTTGACTATAGCCATCTCTAGCCATTTGCACCACTCGGTTTACCTGGCTTTCTTAATGTTTCTTTGGGTGTGTCAACAACAGGAGAGTGAGGTAATTGTATAGAAGGCCTATTGGGTGGTGTCAGTGTTTTTTCAAGTTTATTATCTTCATCTATCAGCTTTTTAGCTTGCAAATCTAGCCAATCTATCACTTTGACCATTTCCCGCATAGTAGATGTGCCATCTAATCCCAAATTATTTGTTTTTCTCTCAAAGTGGGAGCCGATTTCATTTTTTAATCTGTCAAAATCTTGTGCGGAGAGCGTTCGAGAGATAGGCTTGTCATTTAAATCTGATTCACCTGAAATGGCTATATGAATCGCATTACGTAGCTTTGTATCAAATTTAAAGTAATTTCCATTTTGACCCCATGAAGTACCAATAGCATCGATAATAGCGCGCTTGCATTCATTATAATCAATTCTGGGGATGTCTTTAGGCTTGGGTTGATGTGATAGTAATAAGGGTTGCATCGATTGGCTAGCACGTTTAGACGTACGATTTGTTGAATCACCTTCGAGTTCGCGAAGCAGATCTGCTAAATCGTCATTATCTGAATCAAATACGACAGATTCTCGTGGAGAAGCAGGTTGTATTTTTTCGATGTCTGCCATAAAAGCCTCAAACTCTTTATCGTCTAAACTTTTATAGGAAGATATCATGGGTTCTTCGGAATGAATGGCTTCAATATTCTTAGCTAAATTCTCTAGCTTATCGTGAATTTCTTCATGATTACTTTGATAAAAACCTCTGGGAGACTGTGGCCCTCTAAATTTGCCGACAATTTGCCTTTCAACATCTTCTAGTACACTGGCTACATTTTTTTCCTTTAATGGCCAACTTACATTTTGCTCACCTTTAATGGCATCTAAAACAAGATTTTGAATTTCTTTCCAGGTAGTATCATTATTGAGGAGTTGATTGGCATCACGACCTAAAATAACTTTTAGTTGAGGCTCTATTTTTGCAAGGGCTTCATTTGATTTAATTCTAGGTAGCGTTACGGTTGGTTGCTCGAGCGAAACAGAAGCACGAGGTGAAGAAGGGGAGATTTCAGCAATGATGGCATTCAAATCTATGTCTGTAAACAATGCGCTTATATCCACAGATTTTCTTGCATCAGACACCGGTTTTAATTGAGCCATTTGCTCTAGCAAAACATCCACACCTTGTTCTTTTTGCTTGGTTTCTTCAGATTTTACAACGGGTGTTTTTGCAGGAATGGGTTTTAAATTTTGCAGCGCTTCTGTTGGATTAAAATCTTGTGGGACAACACGTATTTTTTCTGTGGTTTCTACTGCAGCAACAGCAGGGATGTCTTTTTTAGCCCCTCTATTGAATAGGCTTTTAACAGAGGTGATGGTATGAGAAGCAATTTTACGACAAGCATCGGTAAATTTTTCCCATAGGCCTCTATGTTTAGGTTGGCTACTGTTTCTGACATTGGTTGCATGAGCTTGAATGGAATGAAGCATTTTTTCTAAACCCTTTTCTGCTTCAGTGAATTCCATAGTAGAGCCAGCAGCTTTTTTTTCTTTTACATGATCGGGGACAGGCAATCCTCTTTGTATAAACCC
>CAYSTH010000084.1:0-8917 GCA_964433995.1 uncultured Francisellaceae bacterium
AAACAAAATTCCCTTATTTATAAAATTATCTTGTATAACATCATAGCTTTCTGGGTTTCGTTGAAGTTCCTTTAAAAGCAACCCTGGTTGAAATAAATTTCTTCTGAGATATTGTTGCATATCATTTTTTAATATATTATCTTTTTCTACTCGGTTATCTTTATCACCTTCTGTAATTTTATTAGCAAACAAATGTAACTTGTCTTTAAAAAAGTCAACCGTAGTCATTATTTGTAAATCAGGCGCCGTTCTTAAGTGCATCAGTTCTTGATGTAAACGACCATGCTCTGATTGTACAACTTGATCTCCATCAACTTTTACGCCTTCTGGATAAAAGAAAATTTCATTATCTTGATAGGTGGGTTTGTGTGTTTCTTCTGATGTATTTATGTCTATCTGAAGTGAATTAACATTATTTTGGTCATTTATTTGAGTAAAATGGTTTTTCAATCTCTCATCAATCAAAAAAATATTTCCGACCTTGATATTGATTCCTTCGTTGTACTCCATAACTTTATTATAACTTTGATATTTCATCGGGTTAAAAATAGTTTCATTTGAGATATTCAAAGAATCGGTAGGATATGCCGTTGATAACTGTTGGCAACAAACTTTCATTTTTTTAAATAAATTTAGTTTGTCTAATTCATTTTTATATGCACCACATTCATTTTCATTAAAATACCTAAAGTAAGCAGCAATTGCCTTTCGATCGTTTTCATTTCGATTCCAACGGTTTTTAAAACCATCATACCAACTACTTCCCGCTTGGTTTTTAATAAAGTTTTTTAGCTCGCTATCAAAAATATCCGGTGAGCGTACTTTGTCAAATAACCCTACGAGAAAATTTTTAAAATCATTATTTGTTGGCCTATTGATATAGTCCATAAAAGCATCTAAATCTATAGCTGTGGAAGATTCTTGTCTTTGAATAATATTTTTTGTGCGATTATCTACCGATGAAATCTCGGTACTTAAATAGGCATTGTTGACTCGATTTTTTTTAAAATTATTTAATCCATGAGCACTATTATACAAAGAATCTATGCCTGAGTTATCTACAAATTTTAACACATCTCTTTTGTACAACATATCAAGAGATTCTGCTACATTTAATATCACTGCCGTTTTTTTAGGATTGTCATGGAGTTCTCCCTTGTTTTGATTCCTAATCATGTTCATGTATTTTGATGATAAAAAATTTGTTAATTCTACATACTCTATGGCCTCAGCTGGATTTTTGATTGAAGAAAAATAATTTCTATCTATCAATGGTGCTTGTGTAAAATAATTAAACAATTCTTCTTCTGCATCCTTATATAACCCTTGAGATTCTAAAGACTCAATCATTACTTTAAACACATATAATTTATCCAAATCTAAAACTTTAGCTGAAATGACATCACTCGAAAAACTAACTTTGTTTGGATTAAATTTTTGCTCAATAATTTTCTTTTTACTTGACACAACTGCAACGGTAGGTGCTCTGCTCAAATTTATATTTTCAGCTGTCACTTTTTGAGCAGATAAATTTTCAATAGGTTTTAACGTTTGTGATTGTGTTAGTTCTTTTTTGCTTTTTTCTAATAGTTCTTGTGCTTGTTCTAATGCTTTTTTGGCTCTCTCTTGAATATATTCAGGCAGATTATCTTTTTCCTTAAGCAGTAATTTAGAAAGATTCTGTACGGACCATTTTAATTGTGATACTTTCTTATCATCCATTGAGTTTTTATGTTGTTCTATAAATTCCTCATTACTAAATAATTTGAACAAAAAGATAAGTGCCTTTGTTTTTTTCTTGTCTCTTATATTTAGCTTCATTAATTCTTGCAATACTTTTTCTGCGCAGGTTCCTGCACGCTGACCAACTGATGCTAATTCTTGAACTGATTTAATTAATTCTGCTTCTTGCAGAGGGATTTCTTCTCCTTTTAAATATGAAATTTTTCTAAAAACTTCTTCATATAAAATTTTTGAATTATATTCCACTATATTTTTAGAATCTCTACCCTGAACCAAGGGTAAAGTATTGGGTTTGATTAATTCCGAAACAAAATAATTGAGTTCAGCTTCAGTTGCCGCCCCAGGAATTTTATATGCTTTAACTGTTTTGTATTTATCTTTTTCTGCCGTAGTGACGTTTTCGTGAAACTGAAGGCCAGCACCAGAATTGTATACCAAAAATATATAGTCACCGTTTTTATCTTTTTTAAATTCGTAAGCTATTGCATACCCTGATTTACCCGGTGTACCTAACCAACCACCTGGCATCAATACACTATTTGGAAAAGGATCTGTAGATTTGTTTAATTTCATTAACCTTGAAACAAATGGCTGGGCGCCATCATTTATGGTTCGTTCGAGAGCTTCTTCGTTTTTGTAAAGCCCACCAAATGTCCCCACACTATCAGGAACATTTCTTAAATTTTTGATAATTTTATTTATTTCTTCCGATGCCAATGCTAATGAATCGATTCTATTTACTAATGCCTCTAAACTTTTTCTTTCCTCACCTAAGCTAAACAGCCCCTCTATAAAACCTGTATTTTGCCTATGCGTCATAAAATGTTTCAAATATGAAATAGTCTGCTCAAACTCTGCACCTGCTAAATTTCTTGTGCCTTTGATGAAAGCATCATTATTGATCAGTGCCAGCAATTTTGTGTCTATTTTGTTGTTGCGTCCCAAGTCCATCTCATGAGCCTCTCATTTACTTATCTGTTGATATTTTTAGGTTTTAATAAACGAACTCACCCGAGAAAAAAGACAAGCAAGATGAAAATTAGTTCATAAATACTAGTTTTTATGCCGTATAACCAAAGAGGTGTTTGATAGTAGGTTAAATCTGACTGCTAGAAATCCCCCCGTCCATCTCCACTTCGTTACGACAGTATCTTTTTCAAAGCATACCTTTATACATATGTTTGGAGTGGTTAGTTAAATTGGTGATGGCTCAAAAAGATAAATAAGAAATGAATATTATTTTTTCCCCGCTTCGTTGCTGAAAGCAACTCCAGACGGGGCTAGCAAAGGCCGCCACTGCCGTGGCTAAGAAATGTACATTGCAGTATCTTCTAAATTTTCCAGCATAAAACGAACTCTTTTGTGTCATGCCAGCGAAGGCTGGCATCCAGAACTTCTCTTAATGAAAACAAATAGGTATATAAATTAACGACTAAAGAATAAAGTTTGAAGATATTATTTTCCTGGATGCCAGCCTTCGCTGGCATGACAAATTCAGATGTTTCGTCTTAAGGTAGTGCTATTCGCAAAGCCGGGACGGGCATGCCTAACGAAGCCTTGGCGTAGTTGGATGAGTGCAGTGTTTTAGCCACGGCAGTGGCGGCCTTTGCTAGCCCCGTCTGGAGTTGCTTTCAGCAACGAAGGGCGGGGAAATATAAACTGTAATACAAGAACTTAAGAGGATGCCAACTTATGTATAAAGAAGGCATAATAAAGGTATACTTTGAAAAAGGGGGGCAATTTCTTTTGTCACAGACAAAAGAAATGGGGGGATTTTTAAAATAGGAAGCACATTTATGCCTTTATCTTACTGGTTTATTATCGAACAAGACTCCATTTGGTTAGCTAAAGGTAATTCATCTGGCATATCCTATTTGCCTGAATTAGATAGCATTGATACTTCTTCATATCTAGTAAGCCAATTAAACCAGAAAGCTTGCTATGTAGCTGATAAATCTCTTTTCACAGAAGCCCAATTAAAAAATTTTACCCCTATTCCTTTTAGGCAAGCTCACGATTTACTCACACCTGATATTTTTAAACTCGCACTCAAAGCTAAAGCTATATTACATTGGTTAGCTGTTCATCAATATTGTGGCATTTGTGGACAGCCTACAGTGATTTTAAAAGAAGAACTTGCCAGATGTTGTTCAAACTGCAATACCTTGTTTTATCCTAAAACATCTCCATCGGTAATAGCCTTAATTGAACGAGACAATGAAATTTTATTGGCACGCTCTCCTCGATTTGCTCCTGGTGTTTATTCTTGCATAGCAGGTTTTATTGAGCCTGGTGAAACAGCCGAAGAAACCCTAGAACGTGAGGTATTCGAAGAAGTAGGTGTAAGAATCAAAAATATTCGCTATCATGCTTCGCAACATTGGCCATTTCCCAATAGTTTTATGATGGGTTTTTTTGCTGAACATGCTGGTGGTGATATCAAAATAGATAATATCGAAATTATTGACGCCCAATGGTTCAATAAAAATAATTTACCTGTTTTACCAACTTATGCCAGCATCGCTAGACAGTTAATTCAAGATTGGCTGAATCGGCAATAAAATAATTATAAGCTAACAGAGCTAATGCTTGAGGTGAGCTATGGTTATTATGCTCTGTTTTAGCAACTACCCAGCCTTGAAAATTGGTACTATGCAATAATTCGAACAGTTTTTTCCAAGCAAAATTAGTAGGATCGATACCTGTAAACATATTTTTAGCCACTAAATCGTAGTAGCTATATTTTTTTTGTTTAGCCTCTGCATAAAATTCAGGCTGAATGTCTTGGCAATAAATATGCGCGATTCTTTTGTAAAATTGTTCATAAAAACAAATAGGTGAAATAGATTCGAGCAATAAATAACTAATATTCATTGCTAATCCTATATCAGGGTGCGCTTGTGCTAAAAACTGTTCCATATCTTGTAAACTGGCAATCACACTTGCGGGGTGCGGTTGATAAACCAATTTTAAACCATACTTTGCAACCTCAGTGCATAGCTGATTTATTTTATGAATAAATTCATGCCATTCTACATCGTTTAAAACAGGCCTAATGGCTAAGGGAGATTTTTTTTCTGAAACAATACTATAAGAATCATCACGGTAAATAATGTATTCACATCCCAATGATTTTAAAACTGGTAAAAATGTATCGAAGTTATTTATTACAGCTGAATAACCTTGTTCAAGCAACTTACCTGTTAGCGTGCCGGTAATTAAATTAAAATCAAATTTTGTTAATAAGTTATTTAATTGATGTGGATAATTGGGGAATTGTTGACCAAATTCTATTGCACAAAAACCGGCCAGTTCTGCTTCTTTTAAACATTGCTCAGCAGAAAATTGGCTGGCAAATTCAGGAAAAAATTCATTAGACCAAATAGCTGGGCTTATTCCAAATTTTAACGACATGTTAACATTCCTTGTTTTTTCTATTCGTTTATTTTTATTCTTGATAACAGAATATGCAAAATAATTCAAGTAATCGTAGTATTTTAGTTATGCCCTTGCTAGAATCTTCGGGGTTATAATAACAATAATAAATTTTGCTTACCTTTAAGAACGGAGTCTTTATGACAGATATGGTTTTTCAATTTGGCCAATTTTTATACAATAACACGGCAGATGTCGCAATCGAGGGTGTTGCTGCTGTCACTGGAATAGATAAAAGTACTGTTGCGCTTGGCACAGGTGTTGTCACTGCTCTTGGTACAGTGGCTGTTGGTACTGCACTTACATTTAAATATGGCGATCAGTGTCGTAAAAAGCTTTCTCGTAACAGTAAAGATACTACTGTTACTCCTACACCAGAAAAGATTCAGCCTGTTGAACAAACACCCGCAAAAACAGAGCAACTAACAGGTGGTGGAGAACAACCTGAATTAGGTGCCATTCCTACTGAAGAAGCTAATGCAACTGAAAATGCACATGAAGCAGCTGTTCATAACGGCAATGTGCCTACTACACCATCATCAACGATTGGTCAGCGCATAAATGGCGGGGAGCTTGAAAGAAAAGCAAGAAGCGGTATAAAAATCTATAAATAATTTATATTTTTTTCTGCTCAGATCCCCTCCCGCTACGCCATCCGCTATCGCTAAAGCTATGGCGGATGGCTAGCATCGAATGGCACTATCTTAAGCCTAAGAGAAATTGGGACGACACGGTGATCGTCCCCTACACGATCTCAATTTTAAATTTGATTCATCATTAATTTGTTACATTTTATCCGAGTAAACAGAGATAATACGGTATTTATTGATTCTGTTATTTATTGGCACAATCAAATGTAGGGGACGAGCACCGTGTCGTCCCAATTCTTCTTAAGATAGTGCCATTAGGCTGGCATGACACTTTTAAGTTCAGCCTTAGACAACTTCTCAACACTATATCTATACATCACTCTTGGCATTTTGCTTGCGTGTTGTTTTAAAAAAGCGATTAAAGTAGGTTTATGCTGCTTACCTACTTCTCTTAACATCCAGCCGGTGGCTTTATGAATTAAATCATGTTCGTGTTTTAAATATTTTTTGGCTAATACCAGTGTGTGCTCATGGCGATTTTGTTTAATAAAATAATAGGTACAAACAATGGCTAAGCGTTGTTCCCACATATTTTCACTCAAAGCCAGTTGATTCAGTTTTTTTCTTTGCTCTGAGGCAGAAACAGAATGATAAAGATAATGTCCTAAGATTTGATGCGCTGAGCAGTCTACTAAATCCCAGTTATTTACCCCTTTGAAATTATCGAGGTAAAACGCAACAAGAGACTGTGTAGGCAAGTTTTGTTTGTGTGTGTATTGATAATGCTTAACCAGATATAAGAGCGCAAATAGCCTTACCTCGTGTATTTGGTGATGCAGTAATTTTTTAACACAAGTGAGTTTTAGCTCGGTATTTTTTAATTGCTTTCTGAGAACAGGTGTCGGAATGCCAATAAATTTATCTTGAGGTGAAGTATAGTGTCCAGGGCCAATTTTAAAGAATTTTTGAATTTGGAGAGCTACTGCAGGGCTAGCAAGAGATTGCAATAACGCAATAACTTGAGGTGCAGTTAATGGCTTTATTATTTCCATATTTTTAGCCTATTAGGAAAGCTGGTGCGCCCGGAAGGAGTCGAACCTCCGACCACCAAGTTCGTAGCCTGGTACTCTATCCAACTGAGCTACGGGCGCAATGGCAAGCATTATTCCTATTTGAGGCAGTGAAGTCAAGTGAAACTTCGAAAAGAGATACTACCTATGAATACTGGGATTCGGAGAGAGAGGGATTCGAACCCTCGATGGAGTTTAACGCCCCATACTCCCTTAGCAGGGGAGCGCCTTCAGCCACTCGGCCATCTCTCCGTAGTATTCTAAACGACATGCATCTTATCACGGACTCACGCTAAGGTTAAGCATTATCTAATTAATCTTGGAAAATGAAAACAGCGTGAGTTGGAATAATTAATTATTATTAATTAAATAAATTACTCTTCGGTATTACCAAAGTTATCATCAGATGAAGGTGCATGAGGATCACCTTTTTCACGCTGAATGCGCTGGTAGATTTCTTCACGATGCACAGAGACTTCTTTTGGCGCGTTCACGCCAATACGAACTTGATTGCCTTTTACACCTAATACTGTAACGGTAACTTCATCCCCGATCATCAGGGTTTCACCAACACGTCTGGTCAAAATTAACATGAGCTTCTCCTGTTTGTAGACAGCCTTATATAACAACTAAACGGCACTGTCTATTTCAATCCCCAGTTTTTTCACATCATGCAACTGAAACTGGTTATTATTCCTCAATTGGGTGCTCATGCAACTTAAACGCATCATGCAAAGCACGAACGCCCAACTCTAGATATTTTTCGTCCAAAACCACAGAGACTTTAATCTCTGAGGTAGAAATTAACTGGATGTTAATTCCTTCCTTGCCTAAAGCTTGAAACATTTTACTGGCCATGCCTGCATGCGAGCGCATTCCCACTCCCACGAGGGTTATTTTAGCAATCGTGCAATTCCCCTCTACGGTTGTTCCCGAGGCAGAAAAATTGGCCATTTGATTATTCAATATCGCGAGTACTGTATCGTAATCACGGCGATGCACTGTAAAACTAAAATCTGTTTTGCCTGCTTCACCCTGGTTTTGCACTATCATATCGATTTCGATATGAGCATCCCCTATTGGGCCTAAAATTTGCGCCGCCACACCAGGTTCATCTGGTACACCGCGTAATACGATTTTGGCTTCTTGACGATTAAATGCAATACCCGAAACAATTGCCTGTTCCATCACTTTGCTATTCTCCTCGCCTTTATTCATAAATTCGGTTGCGATTAACGTACCTGAACCTTCTTTAAAAGTAGACAGTACACGTAATGGAACGTTGTATTTACCCGCAAATTCAACTGAACGTAGCTGTAAAACCTTTGCCCCTTGGCTGGCCAACTCTAACATTTCTTCAAACGTAATTCTATTGAGTTTTCTGGCATTTGGCACAATTCGAGGATCGGTTGTGTATACCCCATCTACATCGGTATAAATTTGACATTCGAGGGCATTCAATCTGGCAGCCAAAGCAACTGCTGTGGTATCAGATCCGCCTCTTCCCAATGTGGTTAAGTTGCCGAGATGATCAACTCCCTGAAAACCTGCCACTACAGCAATGTCGTTATTTTCAACGGCTTCTAATAACGCCTTATCGCCTATTTCAAAAATTCTGGCGCGAGAATAAGCCTCGTCTGTCACAATAGGTATTTGATGACCTAAAAAAGACTTGGCTTTACAACCTAATTTTTGTAATGCCATGGTCAAGAGTGCAACACTGATCTGCTCTCCCGTAGCCAATAGCACATCTAATTCTCGCGTGGATGGCCGCTTACTAATTTGTCTTGCCAACTTATCTAGGCGATCGGTTTCGCCATACATAGCAGAAACCACAACGATAATTTTGTGCCCTTTTGCTTGTTGCGCAGCAATTTTTTGAGCAACAAACTCAATACACTCTATGTTAGCAACGGATGATCCGCCATATTTTTGAACAATTAGCGCCATAACAATCGATTAAAAATCCTAGTTAACATAGGGAAAAGCAAAATAAAGGCACTGGAGTTTATCAAAAAACCTGCCAGCATCCAACTATTAAGAATCTCCCCTCACCCGGCCTTTCCGTCTACGCTGCGC
>CAYSTH010000085.1:0-8837 GCA_964433995.1 uncultured Francisellaceae bacterium
GCAGAAAATAACATATAAAACATGGCGCTTGCGCCCACCACGGTAGGATCATATCCAAAAGAATTAATCACGCTGTCATAAAAAGACGACCCAGTAGGAGCTGCCTGTTTATAGCTGGTATTCGGCCTAGTTTGAGCCTGTGTATTGCCAGCTGATTGATTATTTTGCTCAGCCATTTGTTTTAACGTTTTTTCTAATTGCACAAAAAATTGATTATAAGCATCTATTTCTTTTTGCTGCGCAGCAGAAACATTTTGCAAGTTACTAACATGCTTCTCTAAATCAGTTTTTACTTTAGTCGCAAAACGATGAATGACATTTAATTGATCTGCTGTGGGTGTACAAGCTGCTAACTCTTGTAATAGTGTATCTGCATCTTTTTGACAAAATGGGCGAATATCACCTGTTTTTGAAAGAGGATTAAGCTTATCGTAATGCTTACTACAAAATGCCATAAATTTAGGTGTAAATGTCATGTTTGCTTACCTCACAGATGATTTTCTCTAGGCACTATTTTACCTTTTAGGGCAAAATTTCACAAAGTCATCCATCTGTGATTTAAATACGTTTATCGGCTTGCATTACCCTCCCATTTTAGGTTTATTTGGTGATGATTTTTCTGAAGCTTCTGGTTTAGGCTCTGGTTTAGCTTCTGCTCCTTTTTTAGATTCACTTTGAGATTTTTCAATTGCAGCTTGATTAGCAGGATCATAAGTTTGCGTTGTTGGATTACCTGCTTTTTCTAATTCTGAGTTCATAGAACTTGCCACATCTTTAGCTATACCAACAGGCGCAAGTGCTTTTTCTTCCATTTTTGATTTTGCTGCCTCCATCAATGCTGGGCCATCTTTTATCAACACTTTCACTGCTGCTATTTCGGGTTGACCGCCATTTGAGGGATCTGACATCTCTTTAGCAAAATCCTTTCCGACTTCTTTACCAATTTCATTGGTGTCTTTGGTTTTGCCATCTTCATTTTTAAAAGCATCTTTGTCTCTAGGCATAGGAGGTGCTCCCATGCCTCCTGCCGCATCTCCTCCCATTCCTTTCATATCCATACCAGGAGATTGTCCACCATCAGCGCCGCTACCACCGCCAGGTCCTTTAGGAGCTCCACCACCTGGTCCTTCCATGCCAGGCATACCAGCGCCAGCCGTTAATTGTTTGCTCAAGTCACCTATTTGCTTAATCAGATCATTAATACCTTCTACCACAGCATTAATGGCCGCAGAAGGATCGCCTGGTTCGAGTTTTTTCTCTTCTTCCCCTTCTTCTTTTCCACCGCCGCTTTTCGCAGGTTTTTTGCCACCACCTTCTTTAGCGCCATCTTTGCCACTCATTTTTGAAAGGGTTTGACCCATTTCTTTTATGCCATCTCCAATGGCCTTTAATGCATCTGCTAATTCTTGACCTTCTTGTCCGGGCACAGCATCTTCTTCAGGTTTAGCACCGCCGCCCTTACTTGCTTTTGGTTTAGCTGCACCTCCAGGGCCTTCTGGTTTTTTATCGTCACCACCACTGCTTAATTTTTTACCCATATCTGCTAATTGGGTTAAGCCTTGTGTTAATTGGGTAATCGCTTGGCTTAAACCATTGCCAATATCATTTGCATCTCCGCCTTGTCCGCCTTTAAGCGAGCTACCTGCTTGGCTTATCTTATCTGCCACACCTTGAAAGGATGCTGCTAAACCAGAACCTTTTGAAGTGGCATCACCACCTGGCATAGATGGACCTGAAGATTTAGGTTCAGGTTTGTTGCCTTCAGGCATGGATGGGCCTGCTCCACCACCACTATTTGCTGCGGTTGCTTTAACTTCATTAGCAATGCCACCGGCATTTTTTGCCACAGCTTTGGCCACACCTACTTCTGGTTGGCCACCTGATTGCATAGTTTCTTTCACAGAATCTTGAGCAATTTTTTGCCCTAATTCTTTTTTAGAATCATCTGTGCCTGTTTTAGCTTTTTCTGGGCTAGGTTGATTTTGTTTATCATCTAATTTTAAATCCATCTTGCTAGATGTTACGTTCGACATCCCGGGTTGAGGTTTAGATTGTTCTGCACTAGGTTGATTTTGCTGAACATTTGAGTTTAAATCCATTTTGCTAGATTTGAGGCTCGACATGCCGGCTTTAGGTTTTTGGTTCGGAGTTTGTGCTTGAGGTTCCTCTGCTTTAGTCGCTTTTTTACTTGGCTCTTGCGTGTCACCTTGGCCTTGACTTGGGGATGCATTTTGCCCTGCTAATTTTTGACCTTCCTCCATCATTTGTGGCGCATTTTTTACGGCTGCTTTGGCAACACCAACCTCTGGTTGTCCACCAGATTTAGCCGTTTCTATTACAGCATCTTTTGCTACATTTTTAGCAAGATCTTTTTGCCCTTCTGTAGGACCAGAAGGTTTTGTTTCTGATTTTTGTGCAGGCTCAGATGGTTTTTGGTTCGCTTCAGGTTTTGGAGGCTCGGGCAATGCTTTTTTCGTGTCTGTGGGTTCTGCCTTTGGAGTTTGTGCTTGAGGTGTGGTTCCTTCCGCTTTTCCTGGACCATTCGAATTAGGTTGGTTAGGTTTGGGTAAGTCTACTTTTTCTTTTTGTGCAACGTCTTTAACTTGTTTTCTTAAATCCTTCATGCCATTGATAATGGCCATTAAAGCAGCATATAGCGATCCTATTTCTTCGTCTTCATCTTTCTCAGAAGAGCTACTAGAAGATTTTCCTTTTTTCTGGCTCTGTTTTCCCTTCATGTCTTTATCTAATTGATTTGCTTCTTTTCTCAGCTTATTACCAGCCTTAAAAGCATCTTTAATTGCCTCTCCTTTATTTTCAGCCGAGCCAATTGCTTTTACTTTATTAGCAAAATCTTCTCGTTTTTTACCCAAATCTTCGATTCGAGATTTAAAATCGCCTGGTTTATTTGCTTGCTGGCTGTTTTGAATTTTATCTGCTTTTTGATCTAATTTTTGTGTCTGATCTTTAAGGCCATCGGCTTGTTTTTCTAACCCACCGCGATCTTTAATATAGTTATCGTATAGTTGTGTATTGGCTTGATTTTTTTGATTAATAAGCGCATTCACCTTACTGGGATCGCCTTCATTTTTAGCCCGTTCATCTGCAATTTTTTTATCAAAATCTTTATTTAACTTGTCTCCATCCGATTTAAATTTATTATCCATATCTGTCATTTGTTTTAAAGTATCTTGATGCTTTCCTTGTAACTCTTGGCGTTGTCCTGGATACGCCTTCATGAACTGTTTATCTTCTTGGCTCATCTTTGGCTGAGATTGAGGCAAATCTATTTTTTCTTTTTGTGCGACGTCTTTAACTTGTTTTCTTAAATCCTTCATGCCATTGATAATGGCCATTAAAGCAGCATATAGCGATCCTATTTCTTCGTCTTCATCTTTCTCAGAAGAGCTACTAGAAGATTTTCCTTTTTTCTGGCTCTGTTTTCCCTTCATGTCTTTATCTAATTGATTTGCTTCTTTTCTCAGCTTATTACCAGCCTTAAAAGCATCTTTAATTGCCTCTCCTTTATTTTCAGCCGAGCCAATTGCTTTTACTTTATTAGCAAAATCTTCTCGTTTTTTGCCCAAATCTTCGATTCGAGATTTAAAATCAGCATTGGGATCGGGTTTACCACCTTCTTTTTTATTTTCTGCCGGTTTGGCTTCAGGTTTAACTTCAGCATTGCTTTGGGTAGATTGAGGCTTATTAGGTTCTGCCGTATTCGTATTAGAAGAAGACGCTTCTGCTTTGACTCTATCTTGATTTAAATTATCTAATTTTTTAACATCATTTTCATTTAAGTCGACAGATACCGCTTTCTGGAAGTTAGGATCATCTTGCTGATAAACAGAACTGGCTTTGGCCTGATATTGTCCACCACCAATGTCTTTTACTTCAAAATTAAAATTCTGTTTGTTATCTAGAATATCTTTAAAGCCTTCTGCCAATTTTGGAGATTGGCTGAGATCGCCATTGTTCATAAAATCTTCTGCTGAACTCATCTGTTCTTTAGAAGGGGCGCTACTTGGGCCTGTTGAATTATCTGTCATATCTGTTTATCCAACATTGAAATTGTCACTCTATTTCATGGAACCTGATCTTTTTCGTGTAGTATCTGCGGTAGTACCTTTATTATCTTTGGCTTTGTCTTTTTCA
The DNA here is from genome assembly GCA_964433995.1 of uncultured Francisellaceae bacterium. Classification (GTDB taxonomy): domain Bacteria; phylum Pseudomonadota; class Gammaproteobacteria; order Berkiellales; family Berkiellaceae; genus CADEEZ01. Next base: position 4,156 of record CAYSTH010000085.1, read on the forward strand.
GGAATAGCAAAATCACCTGCAATATTGACTTTTTCACCCTCAGGCTTAGGTTCAGGTATTTGTGCGCCACTAGTACTCAAAGCTTGAACTTTCGCATTCACTCTTTGTTCAGCAGATGCTTTCAACATACTTGTCGTTTCAGGATCATTCGCGGCTACATTTGCAATAGCTTTAACTTGTAGCGCTTGTTCTGGTGTTAAAATTCGAATGTTACTATCTGTAGACTTCAAATGATCTAAATATGCTTTGGCAAATATCATTTCTAAACTTCTAGTCCTTTGTGTAAGAGAATCAACATTATCCACAGTGGGTCTGAACACTGGGTTTTTATCTAAAAATTCACGCATACTATTTTGCTGTGATACAAGAGAGCCTTCTATCATTAAGCTTTGAAAGCGATTCATTAATTGATCTTGTGGCACCGGATGGGGTAGTTTATTATATTTTTCAACCATTTCATCAAGTGTTTTCACAGCTCCAATAGGTGTAGGAGGTGGTGGTTTTTTGGGTTTTGGTTGAACTTGAGAAGGCACTGCATTAGTTGTAAATATGTTTTGAGCCTGCTGCTGAGGTGGCGGTGTTGGTAAGTCTTTTGGTTTTGTTGGTGGTTCAACATGAGCGCTAAAAATTGGCGCTGTACCCGTTGGTTGCTGAGGTGGCTGTTGGGGAACAGGTGTAACCGTTGGGTTTGGATTCGAATTCGTTACTGGAGCACTTTGAGCTCTTTGTCTTGGTTGATCTGGAACAGGTGTAGTAGGTGTAACGTTAGGACCTGGGTTTGTCACAGAAACTAAAGGTGTATCTGCTGTTGGTTTAGGCGGTTTAACTGAGTCTAGTTGTTTAGAAAGATTAACAATATTGCCTTGTATATTATCTGTTGCTTGTTTATTCTGAGCAATTTGCCCGCTAGATTCAGCATTATATTTATCCAGCTGTCTTGTAACACGTGCAAGGTTATTTTGTAATTTTTCAAGACGTTCTGGTGTTTTCTTTTTATCACCATCAGGAAGATTAGGATAAGCTTCTAATTTGGTATTTAATTGCTCTTTTCTTGCCGTTAAATCAGTGCCCTGCTTTTGATATGCAGCTTGATTGTCTTTTGCATTTTGTAATTTATCTTTTAGTTTGGTTTCAAGATTAGGATCTTTTTGAAGTTTTTTATCTTTTTGTTCTTGTGTTAGCATGGTGAAGTTATCCATCTTCGCCTGAGCTTTATTGACAGCATTATCTAAAGTTTTTGCTTTACCATCTAGATTGGTTAATTTTCCTTTTATTTCAGCCGCTCTTTTATCAAGTGCTGCTTTTTGAGATTTTTCTTCAGGCGTTTTGTCTTTATCAGGAATTTTTTTCAGTTCAGCTTGTGCTTCTTTAATTCCTTTTTGTTCTTTTTGTAAGGCTTCTTTAGTATTGACTAATCCTTCGCCCTTTTTCATGCTATCAATTTTTTGACTGGCTAATTCTTCAACTTGAGCAATTTTATCTGCCCTATCTCTTCCTTTAGTCATGCCGTCTTTGTGATCTTTATCAGATGCTTTTTTCATTTCTGCTAATTCTGCAGAAGTTTTACCAATACTTTTTTCGAGATCTTTCATTTGATCATACAAAGCCGATTCTTTTTTCTTAAGCGCGCCTAAGTCTTCCTTTTGTTTATCTAACTTTAACTCTGCTCTTTTTGCATCTTGTTGCAATAGTGGCGTGTTTTCAACAATCTTTTTATCTGCTTTATATTTTTCACTGGCTTCTGATAACTTTGGTAACAACTCTTTATATTCGGTCATGGCTTTTTGCCATTGTTCATTTTTAGTAGCATCACCATGTTGCTTAAAGGTATTTTCAGCTTTAGCCATTCTAAGCATGGCAGCATCATACTTTCCTTGTTTTTCACCTATTTCGGCTTTATTCGCTTTTAACCTTTCATCTATCTCCCCATATCTCTTTAGCACTGCATCGCTAACAGGTGGCGTTTTATTTTTTTCTTCAAGTTCTTTTTTTTCTGCTTTAAGATCGGCTCTTTCCTTTTTTAAATCATCTATTTCTTTTTTTAGGCCATCGGCTTCTTTAAGAGCTTTGCCATGATCTTCTTTGGCATATCTTCTTAGCGCGCCACTATATAAATGTTGTCTTTTTCGATTAGCGTTTAACCATTTTGCCCCTTCAGGCAATTTTTTGACGCCTTTTTTAGCTCCAAATAATAATTCGAATAAAAGCATTAACATGTTATATAAAGCGGTTTCAAGCAAAGCAGCTTCGGTCATGGCTTCGGCGCCCTGACCAACCGTCTTCATATTTTTGCCTAGCCTATCTACCGACTGTCCAAAACCACTGCTTTTATACTTGTCATTTAATCTTTCAACTTTATTGTATAAACCATGTTTTGCTTCTTCATCTAAGCCAAATTGTTTTACGAGTTCTTTTCGTTCAAAAGCTTTTTGATCGGTTACCGATTTTTCAATATCTTTTTTCTTCAATTCTTCAAGGTGTTTAGCAGCAGTTGCATCATCAGGGGCAATAGCACTTATATCTCCCGCACTTAACCTTTGCGAGCGCTTAAATTTATCTTTTAATTTAGCCCCTTTCCCTTTTTTGGGTTTGTTCGGCTTGTCCTCTGCATCAGGTGTCACCCCGTTATTCACTTCGAGAAGAGGTTCATCAGTATTATCACTATCAGACATACACCTATCCTTTATTAAAAACTAAACCCATAGTTGAAAGAATATACAGCTAACAATAATTTATATTAAAATTACCGCACTTTCTCCTAGAGACAGCTTTGTTTATAAAAAGTTTTAATTATTTGTCTTGACCTATCTCCAAATATTTGCAATTAATTTTGGTCGCTTTTCGATCGTTCGCATAAGTTTCTTTTTTGAGGGCAAGATCAAAGTGATTGCCTCCTTAAAAAAGGAGGCCTGAAAGGATGTATATCCAGGTTATTTAAAAATCACAATCTTTCAGTCAGTGTTAGTTTATATCCAAACCTGCTTTAGAAAAATTTTTGGATGAAGTAGAATGTGAGGGTTGTTTATGGTTTGTGACCATGAAAAATATCCTTCAAAGCCTCATCAATATGCTTATATTTAAATATGTAATTATTTTTAAGTGCTTTTTCAGGGATCACTTTTTGTCCTCTTAATAATATATTATCCGCCATTTCTCCTAAAAGAAGCTTTAAGACAAAAGCAGGAAGAGTGAATATAACTGGACGATTCATCACTTTACCCAATGCCAGAGTAAATGCTTCATTTGTAACAGGAATGGGAGCTGTGCCATTCACAGCCCCCTCTAAAGCAGGATCATTAATAATATGCGCGATTATTCCTATTAAATCATCTAGATGAATCCACGACATCCATTGTTTGCCATCCCCCATTTTGCCTCCAAAACAAAACTCAAAAGGAAAAAGCATTCTTGAAAGTGCGCCACCATCTAAGCCTAATACTAAACCTGTTCGCAAACAAGATACTCGAACACCATAGGCTTGAGCTTCATATGCTTTCTCTTCCCATTGACGACATAAATCGTGCCCAAAATCTTTTTCTATAGGCAAATCATTCTCTGTAAACTCATGCATTAAACTATTGCCATAATAACCAATTGCAGATCCATTAATAAGTAATTTAGGTTTTATTTTTGCACGAGCGATATAGTCAATAAGTGCTTGAGTTGTTTCTAAGCGGCTATTATAAATCACCTTTTTTTTATTTTGTGTCCAACGACCATTTGTTAAAGATTCGCCTGCCAAATTAATCAACACGTCATAATTATCTTCTGTTTGTTTTAACGAATCAATTAACGTTATTTTCCCTTTAAATTGGCTTGCTGTTTTTTGTTTATCACGAGTTAAAATAGTGACATCATGACCTTCATTTATCAATGCTTGACATAATCGAGACCCAATAAAACCGCTTCCTCCTGTGACTAAAAATTTCATATTGTCACGCACAAGATTTAAAACAGGAAAGTTGTCTTGTTGTGTACGATTGTAAGCACTAAAGAGATCTCTTCCAGCCCAAAATAATACCCCTATTCCATAGACTGTCATGAGCCAACTCCAAAAGCCATAATAGGCAAAGTAGAGGCCTGTTGATTGATTTGCGTTGGTAATCAATATAGGAATCAAAAACGCTAAAATTGCACCAAAATTAATAGCCAAAATAGTATGTGTAATTCTTTCTGTTTTTGGTAATTTGCGTGTCATGTCTTCGATCACGAAATCCCATAAAGTTAATAAAACCTCAAAAATGAGTATACTTAGAAAAAACCAGGCATATATACCTAGCACTGTCACCCAAGCGATCGATAAAAAAATCACACTATATAAAAAACTACGAATACCGTGAATCAAAAGCTCTTTCTTTGCATTTTTTCTCCAAGGTAAGCGCTCGGTTATCTCATGGTGATATAAGGTATCAAATGCACCTAAAAGCCCTTGAAAAGAAAAGAGGATTAAACATTCAATCACACAAACCCCATTTAAATTGATTATTTGTAATAACTCATATTATAGTGTACTTTATTTTTAAAGGATATCCTTATGACAAATACAACATATGCATCAGAAGGTGAACTGTTTAAAAAAATCATGAATACTGAGTGGGATAAACTCCACCCTCATATTCAACAACGATTTAGCGTCAAAACTTCTACGACAAAACCATTACGATTTACTGGTGAACTAACCG
>CAYSTH010000086.1:0-8821 GCA_964433995.1 uncultured Francisellaceae bacterium
AAAAAATTGAGCATTTAGAACAATTAAGGGCGCTTGAAAATAATATTCCCATTTCTGTCGTCACAGTGAATTACCAAAACAGAACACATGGCTCTGTAGACAATCCTGAAGATGTTTCAAAAATTGAACAAATTATTGCGCAGCAAGGTGAATTAATATGATACAACCATTAATTAAAATTATTTTTTTAAGACATGGTAATACTTTTGAATCAAATGAAGTACCTGTGCATGTGGGCGCTAAAACCAATTTACCGCTCACAGAAAAAGGCACCCAACAAGCCGAACAGGCCTGCCTTTACTTAACCGAAAATAGATTAGTGCCCGATCATATTTATACAGGCCCGCTTAAACGCCACTTAGAAACAACGGATATTTTAGCAAGCCACTTTAATGCACCTGTTATTCATACTTCTGCCCTAAATGAAATCGATTACGGGCAATGGGAAGGTAAAACACAAGAAGAAATTACTGACAACTGGCCAGAAAGTTATCAAGCATGGTGTGAACAGGCTATTTGGCCCAGTGATATTTTTGATGCAGGGCACCATTTGTTTTCTCATCAGCAAGCCATTAAAAACTGGCTCGAAGAATTAAGCCAAAATACCGAGCCCACATCAACAGTTTTAGCCGTTACGAGTAATGGCTTGTTAAAAATTATTTTAACTTTAATACCCGATCTGGCTTTAAAATTATTTGAACAACACAGTTTTGATCAATACAAAGTCAAAACAGGAGGCATATGCATTGTGGAATACGATACGTTGACCAAAAAATTGAGCATCAAAGACTGGAACATCAAGCCTTAACTCTAATTTTTGCGAGCCAACTTAGTCGCGATAAAACAAGACAAAGCACCACCAGCAAAGGCCAGCACCAACCCACCACGATATAAAATCATGGCGGCATCTGTAAAGGTTAAATTGGCTAAGCCATATTTAAAGATACTGAATGCCACTAACACCACTAAACTTATCCCAAAACCGAGAGAATATAAAATTTTATATTCTCTCGTAAGAGAAAAAAATATGGCCAGGCTTAAAAATAAAACAATTAAGTTTATGGCCAATAAAATAATCATAATACCTACTTTTTTTATTTTGTTTATTATAGATGCTCACTAAACTAGCATAGACATTAAGCTTAAAATTGGTAAAAATTTCTAAGCTGTCATGCCAGCGAAGGCTGGCATCCAGGAAAAATAATATCTTCAAGTTTTCTCTATACTGGATGCCAGCCTTCGCTGGCATGACACTTTTGAGTACTTTCTTTCGCCTAGAAAGCTGTATATTAAAACTTGAGGCGCATCTTACTACTTTTTAGTACTGCCCAGCATTTTAGAATTAATATCATCTAAAAATGCTTTAGCAAGATTCATTTCATCTTTGTTTAAATTTTTGACCTGAGCATCACGTGCTTTAATCATTTTTTGGTTTGCACTTTTAGCAGCCAAGCTTAACCATGCATAAGCTTTTATTTTATCTTCTTTTATACCCAACCCAGAGGCATACGCTAAACCTAACTGATATTGCGCTTCAGTCACGCCTTGAAAAGCTGCTTTTTCAAACCATTTTGCCGCTTCTGGCAAATTCTTTGCAACGCCTGTGCCTGACACATAAAGTAATGCAACTTCATATTGTGCAGGGCCATAATTATCTTCAGCCGCGTCGTGAATTAATTTAAACCCTCTTGCGAGATCCTTATCGATAATTTCGCCTGCAATTAATAATTTACCCATTCTTAATTGAGATTTGGGTTCATTTTGATTAGACGCGACATGATAAGCCTTAATCGCTTTGACTTTATCTACCGGCACTCCTACGCCATCTTCATAACGTCTAGCTACTTCGTATAAAGCTTCTTTATGATTTTGATCCGCAGCATATTGTAACCATCTGAAAGCTTCTTTTTCATCTGGATGCCCAATTAACTGACCATCTGAATAATACATTCCAACTTGATATTGTCCCTCAGGACTACCCAATTGAGCTGCTTTAACATAGTTTTCAAATGCCTTTTGTTCGGAACGATCGTATCCTGCTTTACCTGATTGAAATGCCTTAGCAACAGCAATATAAGCATCTGGTTCTTGTTTTTGCATCGCTTTTTCCATCCAAGATTTACCTTGGAAGTTGCTTTTATCTACCCCTTTGCCTTCCCAGTATAATTGAGCAAGCTCAACCATAGCAGGGCCATAGCCTTGTTTTGCTGCTTCATTGAGCCATTTAAAGGCTTGTACATTATTAGGCGAATCTAACCCTGTGCCTCTTTCATAGGTCATTCCTAGTTCAAATTGTGCCTCTGGCAACCCTAGTTTAGCGGCCTCTAAAAACCATTTAAAAGATTCTTTGGAATCAGCCGGTGTTCCCAACCCATCACGAAAAGCAATGGCCAATTCTAATTGTGCTTCTGGCATGCCTGCAAAAGCACTTTTTTGAATCCATGCAAAATACTCTGGCCAACTTTTTTGGTTTTTATAAAGAGAGGCAATCGCCTGAAAGGCCTTTTTATAATTTTGGGCAGCTGATTTATTGTACCAATCAAAAGCTGCTTTTTGATCGATTTCTAAACCACCCCAACCTTTTTCATAATACACCCCCATCATATATTGAGCTGGGGGGTAATTCGCTTCCGCTGCTTTTTGAAATAAGCTTAATGCTTTTTGATAATCTTTAGGAATATCTACTGCACCATTAGTATAAATTAATCCCAAGCCATACATTGAAGGAATGTCATTTTTCTCAATAGCTCTTTGATACCATATAACAGCTTGCTGTAAATCTACTTTTGTTCCATCACCAAGATGATAAGCAAGCGCAACATTATAAATAGATTGGAGGTTACCTTGATTCGCTGCCTTTAAAAACCATTCAAACGCCGCTTTAGGGTTTTTATTTACCCCAATACCTTCTATATAACAAATACCGGCATTATATTGACCTAAAATATGACCTTGTTCTGCAGATGTAATAAACCACTTACATGCTTTGCTTGAGTCGGCATTCAAACCTTCTGCACCATTCATGTATCTTAGGGCCAAAACAAATTGTGCATCTCTATCACCTGCATCAGCTGCTGCTTTTAATTTATCAAGCGGTGCAGCTTGAATAGACTGATCTGAAGGAGATGTTGACTCAGCTGGTGCGCTTTGTGTTGAAGAAGTTGTTTCAGCCTTAATGTAAGTCAATGGACTCATTAATATTAAGGCTGTTAACGATAAACGGCTTAAACGTTTTATTGATATGTATTTTGCTTCCATGCATTCCCTCTACTTTTTATCCCTATATTAAGCTTAAAGTCTAAGCCACTGTGTATTTTTTCTGTACATAATTTTCAACAAGCTGAATAAAATCTTCTGCGATTGTCTCCCCTCTCAAAATAGTATATTTGCTTCCGTCGATAAAAACAGGGGCTGCTGGTGCTTCTCCTGTTCCTGGAAGGCTAATACCTATATCAGCATGCTTACTCTCACCAGGACCGTTCACCACGCATCCCATCACTGCCAATTGTAAATTTTCGACACCTGGATATATTTTTTTCCATTGTGGCAGTTTAGTACGAATATGTTGTTGAATCGTCTGTGCTAATGTTTGAAACACCGTGCTCGTCGTTCTCCCGCATCCAGGACAAGCCGTTACCATAGGAGAGAAAGCGCGTATGCCTAAAGATTGTAAAATTTGTTGGCACAACTCGACTTCTAACGTTCTATCACCACCCGGTTCAGGTGTTAAAGACGCCCTAATGGTGTCGCCTATACCCTGTTGAAGCAATACAGACAAAGCTGCTGTCGTAGAGGCTATACCTTTTGAGCCCATACCTGCTTCTGTTAGGCCTACATGCAAAGCATAATCGCACTGAGCTGCAAGGGCTAAATGCACATCGATTAATTCTGGCACTCGGCTTAATTTGCAAGACAAAATAATTTTATTACGTGGCAAACCGATGGCTTCTGCCGCTCTTGCGCTCAGTATGGCTGAATCAATAAGGGCTTTTTTAGCAATTTCATGCGTCGGTTTAGGTTCGGCTAGTTTGGCATTTTCATCCATGAGCCTGGCAAGTAAATCTTGATCTAAGCTTCCCCAATTTACGCCTATTCTGACAGGTTTATCATGCTTAATGGCCACTTCTATCATTGAAGCAAAATTCTTATCGTGCTTTTCACCAAAACCAACATTACCTGGATTAATACGGTATTTTGCTAGTGCTTGAGCACAATCTGGAAACTCTGTGAGTAATTGATGGCCAATATAATGAAAATCTCCTACTAAAATAGGATCTTGCCACCCTAGAGTCACTAATCTATCTCGAATATAAGGTACTGCGCGAGCAGCATCTTTATTATTTACCGTAATACGAACAATCTCAGAACCCGCTTGCCATAATTCAAATGTTTGTTGCGCGGTGGCTTCTACATCGGCTGTATCGGTGTTTGTCATAGATTGAACAACAACCGGCGCACCCCCACCGATGGTAACATTCCCAACTTGCACAGGCACTGTGATTCTTCTTTTGGGAATTAAGCGGTCGTCTTTCATTACTGTTTACTCCGGATAATAAAAAATGCTATTCAACTAAGTTAACGTTTTTAATCTACCCTATTTTACGCTGACTCTAAGCCCGAGTATACTTGAACCGCTTCATCTGGATAAAAAGGATAATAAAAATGACACCAGAAGCCTTAACAGAAGATTGGATCATGGATTCACTCGAGCAAGATTATTTGGAAAATTTGGCCGAGCTTCAACAAAAACTGCTGTTTAAACAACAAATCATTGAAAAACAGGCGCTCAAAATTCAAGAGCTAGAACTAAAAGTACTCAATGATAAACAGCGCCTCCAAAAAACATTCCAAGGTATTTTACTAAAAGAGTATATACATCATCAATCGCAGTTTTTAAAAACGATGGATGCGCTTCATCGTATGCGGTTGCTACAACAAGCAACTGAGGCACAGTTGCAATAATCCGCCCTCACCCCAACCCTCTCCCGCTAAGCGGAAGAGGGAGTTTGAAGATCTTACCAAGAAACAATTGTGGCGAGGCAAAACCGAGACGGGGCTGCCAGGCCGAAGCTTTATAGCGTAGGTTGGTGAGGGCCAATCTTATACCCCATTTTGTACAAGCTTCTTTTTAGAACGATGTTTTTTAGTCATCATAGGCTGTCCTGTAAAATTACCTCTTAATGAATGACGTCTATGTTCACGAGGTAAAAACATCATCGAGCTTGAACGAGAGTGAGAGGAAATGCCTTTTGTTTTTTTAGCTTTTTGTTTGTCTTCACGTTGAGCAGAAAATAACACGGGCTCAGGCTGTTTAGGAAGCGTATCTTGAGGTTCAGGTGTATCATCTTCTTGATTATGCTCTGCAGATTGCCCAAGATTCATATCCTCTTCTTGTGCATCTTCTTCATATTCTGGTTCATGTTCTGGTTCATGTTCTGGCTCGTTCATGCCAGATACATTTGTTTGTTGCTCTTCCCCTTTTAATTCATCAAAATTCAGTGCTGAATTTGGCACGTCAGATGCTTTTTTATTTAAAACAACATGCAGTCCTTTTGCGTAGCCTTTTAAAAGTTCAGATTGATTTTTGAATTGTTCATTCAATTTCATTTGTAAACAAAGCGTATCACGTAATTCTTTATTTTGCTCCGCAAGTTGTTCTGCTACCTCCAAGCCTTCTGAAGCGGCTTTTTCAGCATAATGATATAAAAAACCTCGTATAAATACCGAAAAAATTTCAAAAGTAGATAAAAAAGAACCTAACCCAATTGATGTCACTGCTAAAAACTTGACCGCTGGTGACATGGCCATAAACAATGCTTCAACCCATTTTAATAACTGGATTGATTCAGGCATTGCAAGATATCCGCTTAAAGTGAGCATCACGACAATAGAAGTCGTGGCTGCAATGGCATAAGGAATGCCCGATTTCACCAATTTAAGCCACCAAGGTAAACGCAGATCGATTACTTGTTTTTTTAATCGTTTATTATTCGCCCACATAAACTCTTCCCTATTTTTATACTGTGTTTTTATCCGGTTATTTTTTAATTATTTTTAGCACACCAACCTACCACCAAATTCATATTGAACTTTATTCAAGCGAAGGTGTCTATAGCCGATAGAATAAACTGAGAAGTATAGTTAGGCAGCAAGATGTCAATGCAGCAAGATAATAAATATACAACGGGTCAATATTTAGAAGGCAAAACTAAAGCCAATGATCCGCTCGATAAATACTTAAGAGAAGTGCGCATCACGCCTCTTTTGACGAAAGAACAAGAATTTGAATATGCAAAACTAGCACAATCAGGACACCCTCTAGGTCGAAAGAAAATGATTGAAGGCAATTTACGATTAGTCGTGAAAATTGCCAGAAGATACATTCGTAGTGGCTTATCTTTATCTGACTTAATTGAAGAAGGTAATTTAGGTTTAATTCGAGCTGTTGAAAAGTTTGATCCCGATCGAGGGTTTCGTTTTTCAACTTATGGTGCATGGTGGATTCAACAAACCATTGAGCGCGGGATCATGAATCAGGCTCGCACCGTTCGCCTACCCGTTCACATCATGAAAAAAGTGAATAGCTATTTAAGAAGTTCTCGTGCATTGAATAAAAGTCTTGAGCATGAACCCAATAAAGAAGAATTAGCTCAACACGGCAAACAGTCGCTCGAAGAAATTGAAAAAATCATGATGTTGAATGAAAAAATTATTTCTATTGACGCGCCTATTTCAGGTGAGTTTGATAAACCCATTTTAGAAACGCTTCAAGATACTCAAACGGAAGAACCTTATGCAGCTTATGTGAGCGAAGATATTAAAAAACATTTAAATGTCTGGTTAGAAGCGCTTTCTGACAAGCAACGGGAAGTCATTATTAGACGCTATGGTTTAATGGGGCATAGTATTATGACGTTAGACGAAACCGGACAAGACATAGGGTTAACCCGAGAACGAGTCCGGCAAATTCAAACAGAAGGCTTACGTGCTCTTAAAAAAATCGTTATCCAAAGTGGGCAAAATGCTAACGAGTTGCTCAACTAGATCAAAAAACATACCTGCGCATATATCCTCTATAATGAAAATCCGTGCATTAAGCTTTTATTTATTTTTTGTAAATGATAAGCCTGCAGTTTTGCCATACTCTGCCTTGTCTTCATTATTAGCTACACCTGAGGTTGAAAAATATGACCACAAAAAGTGCAATCCAGCACGCAACGAAGAACAAACTGAATCTCGTTCTTCTTTAGGGCTTGTTACCGAACCCTCAATTTTCATTGGTAGCATGTTGGTTTTTCTTTCAGTTTGCACAGAAGCATCTAATGAAACTAATTCTCGTACTTCCTCGATAATATCTAAGCTCTTTTGCTCTAAAACCTTCTTGGTTTCTACACCATTTTTACAAGAAGCATGTGCCTTAATCATATTTACAATTTCAAAAAATCCTTTTTCTTCTGCTTTTTTAATAGCATCATCAAGCGCAAAGCTAGAAAATTTCAATTGTAAAATCAATCTTACAATTGATACATCACCCATCTCAACAGCTTGTTCAATATAATACTCTCCGTTATAATCTACTCCGTCCACCACATTTTCATAAATATTGCTTGATTGGTTTTCTAATAACATTTTTAATATTAAATAATTTTTATTTTTTATTGCAAACCTTATCGAATATTTACGCGCATCATACTCATCATAATAATCATCCCTCTTGAAATTCATCTGAATCAGCATAATCGAGGTGTCATCTTTCAGTAATGCTTCTACAATTGAAAGGTGATTATTTTTAACAGCTTCTACTAATGCATATCCTTTTGCTATTTGAAGAGAAGAATCTTGTAATAGCGATAAAACTGCAGCTGTATTCCCTAACTGAGAAGCTATAATTAATGCTTTTTCTGTTATTGAGCAAAAATCTTTATATTCACCCAAAGCATTATATTTTATTTTACTTTCTTTTTTTGATTCATCTTTTGATAAAAATAAAGTAAAATGTCCACTAGCTACATGAATGGCATGCAATAATCTTTTAAACTCCCATGAAATGGGTGCTTCAATAATCGTTTTACAGTCGCCCGTTAATGCGGCAAGATGATATTTTAAAATATCAGTTTTCTCAACTTTTTGAGAGTATTTCCCAGCAGTAATAGCATATAAATTTTTAAATTGGCCAATCAATAATTCAAAATAATTAACAGTATGATTATCATTTTTTTCTGCTAATAAATAAGGGAAATATTCTTTAATTAATTCGTAACTTTGTTTTTCTGTAGCAACAAGTGCATCAGGTGACAAAAGCCTAAAACTGGCCAAATCTCTTAATCTGCTAAAAGGAACGATTAATTGCTTTATTTCTGTAGGTAGTTTACTAAAACCTGATGTATCCATGGTATTCCTCGAATATGATAGCTTTAAAAATAGCGAGATATGGCTTTGTCCCTTCTACCGCTTGCGGGAGAAGGTGGCCGTAAGGCCGGATGAGGGCTCTTAAAGATCTTAAAGCCACCCTCACCCGTCTTGGCTGCTAACGCGATAGCCAAGACACCCTCTCCCACGCGCTCGCTATACTCGCTTCGGTAGAGGGGACTTTAGATTGTGCCGCATTATTTGCTGTAAATTCTTAAATTGGAACTTACTTTGGCTCTACCCTAATATTTTTCTCAAAACTATTTTGGCATAAATTTCCAAGATTTTCCGCAGGTTGCACTCCTGTGGTAGCCTGGGCCTGGCTGGCTACTAACATAGGTGTAAACGTTTTATTTGGTACAAGATCAGCTGTTTTGCTTAATGTTGCTTTAACCAAAGAAATAAAATAATT
>CAYSTH010000087.1:0-8778 GCA_964433995.1 uncultured Francisellaceae bacterium
AAGTAAGTTGAAAGCCTCTTGTACAACAGGTTGCTGCGCAAAAGCGCCACTTGCCATATCGTCATTTATTCTGGTGAGTTCTTGTGGGATGATTCGACCTGAGCCAATGGTTAAGTGACCAACTTCTGAGTTGCCCATTTGTCCTTCTGGTAGGCCCACAATTTTACCTGAGGCATCTAACAAAGAATGAGGGTTATTTTTCCAAAGCTTATCCCAATTAGGCTTTTGGGCTTTTTGGATAGCATCGAATTCGTTATTTTTAGTGTGAGACTCGGTGCTTTCTGCTCCCCAGCCATCTAATACAAATAAACAAACAGGTTTGGACAATGACTTTTTCATGATTTTATATTTGCTCAACGTTTAAGAAACCTAACATTAATAACCAACATTTTACCTAGGAAATAGTGTTAAGGCGATGGTCTGTGTATAATTAGGCCACTTTGCTAATAGATTGCTAACAAAAAGAGGTTAAGTCAGCAATGGATGAAATCATTCTGTTTATTACCAAGCACTGGATGCTGTCACTAGCATTTGCAGGGTTATTGGTGGCATTAATTATCAACGAGCTTCGTCATTTTAGTACATTTAAATCTTATTCTGCTCAAGAAGTGGTGATCAAAATGAATCACGAGCATGCCAAGCTAATTGATTGCAGAGAGCCTGCGGCATTCCACGCAGGACATATTTTAGGTGCTGTGAATATTCCCAATCAAAAACTCGAAGAGAGTCAGTCTATACTTACTAAGTTTAAGAACAAACCTATAATAATAGTTTGTCACCAGGGTATGGATAGCCCCAAAATGGGCGCAAAATTGCGTAAGCTTGGATATGAAGAGGTGGCTACGCTTGAGGGCGGAATAGAGGCCTGGAAAAAAGAAGGCTTACCTGTAGAGCGAGGCTAATGCATAATGGGTGTAACACAACCTGAAATTTTGATTTATCGGACTACTTGGTGCCCTTACTGTGTTCGAGCCAAACGACTGTTGGTCGAACGTAAAGGCATGTTAGTAACAGAAATTGACATAGAGCAAGATCCCCTAAAAAGGGAAGAAATGTTAGCGAGATCAGGTGGGCGTAGAACGGTGCCCCAAATTTTTATTAATGGTCAGCACATTGGTGGATGTGATGATTTAGAAGCGCTGGAAAAAGCGGGTAATTTAGATAAACTCTTGTTATTAAATACGCAATAAAAGGAAATGCTCATGACAGATAAAACGCCAGAAATGAATTTTGTGATTCAGCGCATTTATGTAAAAGATGCTTCTTTTGAAGCGCCTCATGCGCCTCAAATTTTCAAAGAAGAATGGAAGCCAGAAGTCAATGTTGACTTACAAACCAAGACGAATAATTTAGAAGAAGGCATCCATGAAGTTGTGTTGCACTTAACTGTGACAGTAAAGATGGGCGAAAAAACAGCTTTCTTAGTCGAAACACAACAAGCTGGTATTTTTACCATTAAGGGTTTCCCTAAAGATCAAACAAGCCAAGCATTAGGTGCTATGTGCCCAACCATTTTGTATCCTTATGCACGTGAAACTATTTCTGATTTAGTCACACGTGGTGGTTTCCCACAATTATTGTTGGCACCTGTGAATTTTGATGCATTATATGTTCAGCATCAAAAACAAGAACAGGATAAAAAAACATCTAAATAATCCTGATAATTATATTTAGTTAATATTCATGAAGTCTGAAAAACTCACCCCAATTGGGGTACTGGGCGCAGGGTCTTGGGGCACTGCGCTTGCCATTCATCTTGCAAAAAACAACAATCCGGTTGTCCTCTGGGATGTCGATGCATCCAATATTGAATCGATGCGACAACATCGCGTGAATCAACGTTATTTGCCAGATGTGGTTTTGCCGGAAGCCATTCAATTCGAATCAGAGTTAAGTAAATTAACCGCGATTCAAGATTTACTGATTGTGGTGCCTAGCCATGCATTTTTGGGTATGTTAACCAAAATTTCAGGGTTATGGGATAAGAAAAATCTCAGAATTTTATGGGCAACCAAAGGATTTATTCCAGAGACTGCACAATTTTTAAGTGAAGTGGCCGAAAACGTGCTAGGTAAAGAAGTGCCCATAGGGGTGGTTTCTGGTCCTAGTTTTGCCAAAGAAGTGGCCGCAGGGTTACCGACAGCGGTGACCATTGCCTCTAAAAACCAAGTATTTCTAGATGACATGCAAGCACGCTTTCATGGTTTATCGTTTAGGGTGTACACCGCTTATGATCTCATCGGTGTGCAATTTGGTGGTGCAGTTAAGAATGTTTTGGCTTTAGCTGTAGGAATGTCAGACGGCTTGGGGTATGGCGCGAATGCACGAGCAGCGCTCATCACCAGAGGACTGGCTGAAATGATGCGTTTGGGTATCAAATTAGGTGCCAAACCTGAAACCTTAACCGGGCTATCTGGTTTGGGTGATTTGGTATTAACGTGCACCGATGATCAATCTCGTAATCGCCGTATGGGTTTAAAATTGGGCAAAGGTCAGGCAATTGCTAGCATTGAACAAGAAATTGGTCAGGTAATAGAAGGCAAACAAAATGCCGATTTAGTTTGCATGTTAGCCAGGTTGCACGAAATTGATATGCCAATTTGCCAGATTATTTACGATGTTTTATTCAATCAACTCCCAGCAAAGGAGGCAGTCAATGCGTTACTGCTTAGACCAAGTAAAACGGAAGAAGCTTAATATTTTATTAGGCTGTTGTGTGTTGAGTGTATTTATTCAAAGCACGGCGGTTGCTAAAAAAAACGTCTATAAACAAATAAACGCAGATGGCCAAGTAGAATACTCGGATAAAATCACCGAGCAAAGCACTGAAGTAGTAATGCCTCAAATTCAAGTGAATCCGTCACCTGTGGCACCTCCTGCTACTGAATCAAAAACGTCAGATTTAACCGCACCTGCATCAGAAAAAAATCAACAAGAGCAAGTAAGCATTAGAATTAGTTCGCCCATAGAACAACAAATGTTTATTTCAGCAATAAGAGAAGTGCCTGTAACCGTTATTGTTGAGCCAAAATTGACTCCAACTCAAAAAGTAAAGTTATTGGTAGATAATGCCGTATTTGGTGAACCACAAAATACCGATACTTTTGTGATAAAAGAAATCGAAAGGGGCGCACATGAGCTCAAAGCCATGGTCTTAGATGAACAGGGTAAAATATTGGCGACTTCAGCTCCGGTGACTTTTCATCAGCAGCGTCAAATTGTGAAAAAGCCATGATTTGAATTTTCGCTATTATTATGGTTAGTGAAGAACCCAAAAAATGTCATGCCAGCGAAGGCTGGCATCCCGTCAATCATATCTTTAAGTGTTTATTCTTTAAACCTGGATACCAGCCTTCGCTGGTATGACAAATTTAAAAATAGTGCAGTCTTTTTTATTAGTTAACAAACGGCTTGCTCTCAGGTTTTTGAACGCTGACTTGACCTGTAGTTGAATTGTAATAAATAGACTCGTTTGTTTTTCTGACTTTAAACTGACATTCGTGATCTGAAAGTGCTTTGGCACAAATATCCCCATTGTGACATTCACCCTTGTCGTCTGCTGCAATCACAGAAAAATTCTTTTGCCCTAATAACTTATGAAATATCTGGCCACAAGCATCATGCCCAATAGCGCCTTTGTTACTGATAGCAGATAAGGTGGTTTTACCATCAGCAGAAATGCCGGTTGGCCAGCCAAGATCGTTAAAAGCAGTATCGCCTACACCTTGACCAGTGAGATCTAAAAATTCTTTGTTATCCGCCATGATTTCCCATTTAGCATGAGCCGCATTTAAAGCGGAGCTCAAGGCTTTGCCTGTTTGTTGCGATAAAGCATATTGGGGGTTATTTCTGGCAGCCCATTTGGGGTAGGCAATAGCACAAATCGCCACTAGGGCAATACCAACCACAAACCATTCAGTCCAAGATAGTCGTTTAGTAGGGGTGCTCATACATAGGTTCCTGTAAAAAATTTTCGCCTAATAATAAGTATAGACAGGAATGACGCAAGCAACTAAGCGCACACTTTATGTCACTGTAAAAAAGATCTGTTCAACAAGTCAATTAATTGACGATAACGAAGATAGTAGTTAAAAAACAGTGGTAGTAATGGTGAGAAATATGCAGTTCGCCAAATGGTTAGTCAAACAATCGATATGGGTCATGGGTTCGGTAGGATTAGGATTATTCGCGCAAAATCATGCATTTGCGGCAACGTATAATATTCAGCCTGGCAGCGATGTGGTTGGTGAAAACCAATACACACAAGCCGCACAAGGTGAAGATTTAGGTGACATTGGTCGTCGTTATGATGTTGGCACCTATGAAATGATAGAAGCGAATCCTGGCGTAGATTTTTATTCCCCATATAAAGCGGGCAAAATTCTGGTGCCCACTCGTAAGATTTTACCTCCTGGTCCGCGCAAAGGTTTGGTGATTAATTTAGCGGAAATGCGTATTTTTTATTATCATCCAGATGGCAAGCAAGTCAGCTCCTATCCTATCGGTATTGGTCAGGATGGTTGGGATACGCCAATTGGTACCAATAAAATTATTCGTAAACGAAAAGATCCGATTTGGGTGCCACCAAAGTCTATTCGAGCAAATTATGAAGATAATGGTAAAGAGTTGCCAGCCTATGTACCAGCAGGTCCTAATAATCCATTAGGGAATTATGCTTTAACCACAGGATTTGAAAACATCGTGATTCATGGCACACCTTGGCCTAAAGGTGTGGGTGTGAGAAGCAGTCATGGTTGCATTAGGATGAGAAATGCCGATGTGGAACAGCTTTATAATATGGTCCCCTTAAATACGTCTGTGAGAATTATTCATCAGGCAGTGAAGGTAGGCAAAAATGGCGATGATTTGTATTTAGAGGCTCATGTGCCAGTGGATGATATGGCATATCAAGAAACATTCAGCATTCAACAACAGTTACAAGAAGTCATGAATCGTCATAATAATGACAAGGTCAGTGTACGTTGGGATGTTGTTGACGATTTGCGTAGTAAAAATTTAGGTTATCCCGAACCTTTTGGTCGAGTAAACTGAAAAGTTATCTCATGCTTACTTTCCCCAAATTAGGTCAATTATGTGATTGACCTTTTTTTATTTGTGGTAGTATAGTGGCCTTATTTTTTATTACTAGGATATCCACTGTTATTTATGTTTAATATCGTACTATATGAACCTGAAATTCCTCCTAATACCGGTAATATTATTCGGTTATGCGCCAATACAGGTGCGAAATTACATTTAATCAAGCCACTCGGCTTTGAAATAGATGATACTAAATTAAAACGCGCTGGTTTAGATTATCATGAGTGGGCAAGTGTGCAAGTGCATGAAAATTTGCTCGATTGTCTTACCGCTTTAAACCAACCACGCGTTTATGCTTTCACCTCTAAAGGCGCAGTGCAATATACGCTACCTCAATATCAACCGGGTGATGTTTTTTTATTCGGACCTGAAACCAGAGGCTTACCTCAAGACGTTTTAAATGCAGATAATATTCATGCTAAAGTTTTTTTACCTCAAGTCACTAAAGCCAGAAGTTTAAACTTAAGTAATACCGTAGCGGTTGCATTATACGAAGGTTTAAGACAGC
Source organism: uncultured Francisellaceae bacterium (assembly GCA_964433995.1). Classification (GTDB taxonomy): domain Bacteria; phylum Pseudomonadota; class Gammaproteobacteria; order Berkiellales; family Berkiellaceae; genus CADEEZ01. The sequence goes on from CAYSTH010000087.1 coordinate 5,609, forward strand.
AAAATTTTCAGTTTTAAATTTTGGTAACCTCATGAATCAAACACAGTATTTAGATTTATTCACTCATATATTTCAATCGTCCGTCACTATAATTTTTAACATGTTAGGTAATGAATTCTTTTGGGTTAGTATTGTGGTTTTAACGGGAACAGGCAGATGACTTTTGCTACATGAAACTTTACTTTTTGCAGGGAGGAAAGATGAAAATTTAACCGTTTGTGAAAAGAAAAAAAGCAACGATTGTTATTTTGGGGAAAAGGGTTAATTTGTGTTGGATCTTTCTTTTTAATTATTCTATTCTTTTTAGCCTCAAAAAAATAATCGCCTACACATTGAATAAACTGGATGTAAAACTTATATAGATAAGTTGGCATCCTCTAAAATTTCTTAAGGCTAGAGCCATTTTCTCTTCTTTACTTAAAAAATATAGCTGCATATAATACGCCTCGTTCTGGAGGGATCATGAACCAATCATCACACGTAGATTTATTTACTAATATATTTCAAACACCGGTCATCATGATGGCTCATATGATGGGTAGTGAGCTATTTTGGGTTTTTATTGTGGTTTTAACAGGAATAGGTAGATGGATTTTATTGCATGAGACTTCACTTTTTGCTGGAAAGAAAGATGAAACCTTAACAGACTTTGAAAAGAAAAAGAAGAAACGATTGTTGTTTTTTGGTAGAGGGTTGATTGGTATTGGATTAACATTTTTTGCACTTTTATTAATCATTTTAATCATTCCAGTGAAACATTAATAGAGATACATATGTCAGAAAATTCAAGTACAAATTTAAAACTCAATGAAAGTGCAAGTAAAAATAATACATGGCTCCTTGATATCAAGGAATATATTACCAAAAAGCTGATGGACACAGATATATGGACTCGATTAGCAATTGGAACTACATTCTTAGAATTTAGTTTTTCAAAAGTGCCACTTATATCAATTCCTAATGCTATTTTAGATGTTGGAGGAGGTCTTGGAAATTTATTTCAAAAAATTAATTCAGAAGAGGTCAAGCCAAGTGATATTATGGGGTTTGGAAATTCGTTAGTGACTTTTATTGGGACATTTTCTATTACAGCTTCCCTTGGAATAGAAGCTTCTCAAATTGGGGTAAAATTGATTCGAATCTCTAAACTTACTACTCCTATAAGTTTAGGCTTATTTACGTTAGGCTACATCCTAGATCATCATGAAGAAATCAAAGAATATGTAACCGGTCCGGGTTATGACTTATTAAAAGAACAATATACAGTTGCTCTTAATAAATTTGAAGAAACCAAAGGTGCATTGAAGGCACATTTTGGTGAAAAATTATTTGATACGGTCACTAGCCTTAATTCAGAGGAAATCAATCAAATATTTACATTCGAAAGTAATGGCAAATTAGCATATAATTTTGATTATTTAGATCCTACTGGTTCTTTAAATTTAAAAGAAAAATTAGATATTTCTCCCTCAGATTTGTATCATCAGTTGAATGAATTAAATACTGAATTTAATGCAGAGTTATTGTCAAATCTTGAGCTTGCCTCTGATATTAACAATCCTATTGATATTACTGCTAACTCTTTTCCAGAAAATATCGAAACTATTCCATCGATAGGAACAACCCAAGTGGCAGAAACTGAGCCTGTGCCACAAGATTTATTTTTATCTGTTGACATGAGTCATACAAATTTAGAGTTAATCCATCTGACCAAGGAAGATTTAAGAAGTTCACCGTTATACTCTGTTACACATGATATTTGGACAGTATATAGAAACGATAATTTGCCATGGTTGCATGAGAATGTGCGTATTCTTGAAGTAAAGGATAAATTTTTCTTATACAACCATTATGGTACAAATAGGGGGTTAACCTTCCCTCTTTTTTATGATAAAACAACTAAGCTTCCAATAGGATTACCATTAGACAACAAAGGAGATTTCATAGAACAAGATTCACTAGATGTTTTAAAGGATTCGCCTAATTTATTTAATGAGCCTGGACATATTAGTAATAATATGGCTTTAGCAGTTTATCAAATGCAACATGCTGCAGTAGCCGCTTCTTTTAAACATGTAAATTTAGGAATGAATGCGGTTCAAGATCGCCTTGATGAGTTAAAAACCTTAAATATTGAAGAAATTATAAAACTTAAAAATGGCGCTTTAGAAAGCTTTAATTTAAATTTAGATGATCATGAACAAGGTAAAGCCAATTTTTCGCCAGCATCTGGCAATTCACGTGAAGGAAAATATTGTTTTCCCTTCTATGATATTGACACTACAGAAATAGAAGAAACTCTTGGCACTCATCAAAAGATTAATGTTGAAATCTGTTTTGATAAAAACCCGTATGTATTTGAATAATAGAGGATGCTAAAATTTTTTTACCTCAAGTCACTAAAGCCAGAAGTTTAAACTTAAGTAATACTGTAGCGGTTGCATTATACGAAGGTTTAAGGCAGCAAAATTTTCAGTTTTAAATTGTTTGGAAATACCATACCACTTTTTCCATATATATAAGTCTGTGTTCTAGTTATTAGCTCGGTATGGATTGAGCGAGGCAATAAAGTCTACCTGTTTGCTTTATGATGTTCTTATGATTTAATAAAGACAGTCATTTGAATTTAGATTAAATAATTTTATGAAGGACTTGTAGAAGCGAGTCAGACAGCTTGACCATTCAACAAACAGGGAGACGTTTGTGAATTCAACATTATCAGCCTCAGCTAACTTATCTTCTTTGCCATCACAAGATCGTGTTACAAAGAACCTGATTATATGTTTAATTTTAGTCATTGTTTGCTCTTGGGGAGCTATGATTTGGGCAAGTTATCGCACTCATCAAGAAGCCCCTCCTATACCATCGATTGTTCTTAGTCACTCCGGCGAAAAAATTATGACAGCCGAAGATATTGTCGCGGGTAAAGCCGGTTTTCAGAAGGCTGATCTCATGGATTACGGAAGCTTGTATGGCATGGGTTCATATTTTGGAGAGGATTATACTGCACAGTATTTGGTTGAGCTTGGACGATTAGTTTTAATTGAATTAGCAAAAGATCATTATCATCAACGCGTAGAAGAATTGCATGACTTTCAGCGGCTGGGACTGCAACATGAAATGCAAACAATATTGAAAAATATTTCGTTAAACCCAGACAAAGTGATATT
>CAYSTH010000088.1:0-8758 GCA_964433995.1 uncultured Francisellaceae bacterium
TGCCTATGCTTTGGCCTACTGTACAGATATTTCTATGCTTCTATTGGGTGGAAAGTTAAAACGCAAAGAAAGGTTATCAGCACGTTTAGGCGATGTCATGAGCCATTTGTACCTGGCGATTGCTGTTTTAAAATATTACGTGACGCGCAAAAAAGAAGAAGGCACAGTAGAGCGATCACATGCGGTTTGGGCAGTTGAACACAACTTATTCGAAGCTCAGAAGGCATTAGTAGATTTTTACGACAATTTCCCCATGAAATGGATAGGAAAAGCCTTAAAATTCTTAACTTTTGGGTTTACGCTACCATGTAAAGCACCATCAGATCAATTAGAGCATGCGATAGCCAAAAGTATGCTGTCTCCCTCAGAGTTAAGAGAAGAGGTCAGTCATTTATGTTTTATTGGGCATAAAAAAGACGATCCTATTTTTCAATTAGAAAATGCTTTTCATAAATTAATAGCAGCAGAGCCATTAATGAAAAAACTCAAAGTGGCAAATGTAGAGGTGAGCGAAGCATTAAAACAAAATTTAATTACCGAGCATGAAGCTGCTTTATTAAAAGAAGCCTTTAATGCAAGAGATTTAGTGATTCAAGTAGATGATTTTGATTATGGTCATAAGGAAAGTAAAGATGCAAAACCACAATCCACTCAATACCGCTAGACCGGTATATATTGTAGATGGGCGCCGTACACCCTTTTTAAAACTTAAGGGAAAACCAGGGCCATTTAGTGCTGCTGATTTAGCGGTTGCCTGTGGTAAAGAACTCATGGCCAATATGCCTTTTAATGCTTCGCAGCTCGATCAAGTTGTCGTGGGTTGTGTGATGCCCAGTGAAGAAGAGGCCAATATTGGTCGTATCATTGGTTTGAGAATAGGTTGTGGTGACAAAGTACCAGGTTGGACGGTACAAAGAAATTGCGCCTCAGGTATCCAAGCAATAGACGCTGCATATCAAAGTATTGCATTGGGAGAGGCCAATTTGGTGATGGCAGGCGGAACAGAAGCCATGAGCCGAGCACCCTTATTGTATTCAAAGGCTATGGTTGAATGGTTTTCTAAAATGCAAACGGCCAAAACAGCAGGCCAAAAATTACAAAATATATTCAATTTTAGATTAAGTCTACTTGCACCCGTTATTGCTTTACTAAAAGGCTTAACCGATCCTGTGGTGAATTTAAATATGGGACAAACAGCAGAAGAGCTTTCTTTTCGATTTAATATTTCCAGAACACAGATGGATGAGTTTTCTGTCCAAAGCCATTTAAAAGCAGAAAAAGCACGTATTCAAAAATTATTTGATACTGAAATTGCGCCCTTGTACGCGCCCGATGGCACTGTGTTTGAGTTTGATGATGGCGTAAGAGCCGATTCCACTGTCGAGAAATTAGCCAAATTAAGACCCGTGTTTGATAAATTTGGTGACATCACAGCAGGGAATAGTTCTCAAATTAGCGATGGTGCGGGTATGTTAATTTTAGCTTCTGAAGAAGCGGTTAAAAAGTATAATCTTCCCGTACAAGCTAAAATAGTAGATATTTATTGGGCGGGTTTAAGCCCTACGGTAATGGGCCTTGGACCGGTTCAATCTATTGTGCCTTTATTAATGCGCAATCATCTGACGTTTGATGATGTTGATCATGTCGAAATCAACGAGGCATTTTCTGCACAAGTATTGGCTTGTTTGAAAGCCTTTAATGATAGAGATTATTGTAAAGAAAACTTAGGGTTAGATAAGCCTTTTGGCGAATTAGATCCTAAAAAACTCAATCAAGATGGTGGTGCAGTCGCTGTAGGGCACCCGGTGGGAGCCAGTGGTGCTCGATTAACCTTACATGGCCTGAATTTACTTAAAAATAAAGGTGGTAAAAGAGTGGTGGCGAGCCTTTGTATTGGTGGTGGACAAGGCGGTGCAATCTTATTAGAAAAAGCGAGTCAGGTATGAATAAAATGATAACAGGCAAATATGATAATTGGTCTTTAAACTTAGATGAAAATAATATCTTATGGTGTACTTTTGATAGAAAAGATAGCTCTGCCAATAGCTTAAACGAACCTATTTTGCGTGAGTTCGATCAAATTCTAAATGGGATAGCACAAGGCACACAAGCCAAAGCTTTAATTATTCAATCGGGTAAAAAAAGCGGCTTTATTGCAGGAGCAGATATACTGCAATTTAAAAATTTGAGATCAGCAGAAGATGCCACAAAACTCATTTTAAAAGGCCAAGACGTTTTTGATAAACTCGAAAAATTAACGATTCCTACTATTGCAGCTATTTCGGGATTTTGTTTAGGGGGAGGCTTAGAGTTAGCACTTGCATGTCAATATCGTATAGCAGTAGATAATCAAAAAACTCGCTTAGGACTACCTGAAGTAAAATTAGGCATTCACCCAGGATGGGGTGGCACTGTACGTTTACCCGATTTGACTGGTGCGATTCCTGCAATGGATTTGATTTTATCTGGCCGCACAGTCAATGCCAAAGCCGCTAAAAAAATGGGTATAGTCGATGAATGTGTGCCTGAACGAGTATTCAAAAAAGCATTAATTCACTATGCTTTAAACGCACCTCAAAAACAGGGATTAAAATATCAGTTTAATCAAAAACTCATCCACTTATCTAATCATAAATGGGTGAGACCTTTATTAGCTAAATTATTTTATAAACAACTGAACAGTAAAGTAAAACAAGCACATTATCCTGCACCGTTTGTGACAGTGGCAAATTGGGTAGAATATGGCGTAAATAAACCAGAGGCCCTGTTAAACGAAGCCACTTCTATTGGAAAATTGGTTGTTTCTGAGACAGCTCAAAATTTAGTGTCAGTCTTTTTTATGCAAGAGGCATTAAAAAATCTGGCTAAATCTTCAACCGATCCTATCAAACATGTGCATGTAATAGGTGCGGGTGTTATGGGAGGAGACATTGCTGCATGGGCTGCATTTAAAGGCTTTCAGGTTACTTTACAAGATCAATCTCCTAAATTTATCGCTGGTGCAATTAAACGTGCATTTGATTTAGCTAAAAAACAGCTAAAAGAAAAACATTTAATCACTGCGATGATGGATAGATTAACACCCGATATTAGCGGTAATGGCATAGCAAAAGCCGATGTGATCATCGAAGCCATCAGCGAAAAATTAGAAGCCAAGCAAAATTTATTTAAAATGTTAGAAGCCAAAGCTAAACCTAATGCTGTTTTGGCAACCAATACCTCGACCATTCCTTTAGAAGAAATTGCGACAGTATTAACACAACCAAATAGATTAGTCGGCATTCACTTTTTTAACCCTGTGCCAAAAATGCCATTGGTTGAAATCATTCATACTGAGCATACGAATCAGCAAGTATTGGACAAAGCCAGTGCTTTTGTACGCAAAATTGATAAATTGCCTTTGGCTGTAAAAAGTGCACCAGGCTTTTTAGTCAATCGTATTTTATTGCCCTACATGATGGAAGCGGTCACCATGCTACAAGAAGGGGTGCCCGGCCCAACCATCGATAAAGCGGCTCGCGATTTTGGTATGCCGATGGGGCCCATAGAATTAGCCGATAAAGTAGGGTTAGATATCTGTTTACATGCGCTTGAAAAACTAACGGCAACTTTAGGCAGCAGCACTGCTGTGCCTGAAGAACTCAAAAACTTGGTTGCTCAAGGATATTTAGGTACAAAAACGGGCAGAGGTTTTTATACCTACGACAAGCAAGGTAAAATCATTAAATCAACAAACATGAAAACGACAGGTGAGATACCTACAGATATCACAGAGCGTTTAATTTTTAGAATGCTTAACGAAGCAGTGGCTTGCTTAAGAGAAGGCATTGTCGGTTCGGCTGAATTTTTAGATGCGGGTTGTATCTTTGGATTTGGTTTTCCTCCTTTTAGAGGTGGGCCAATGACTTACATCAAAAAAGAAGGCAATGATAAGTTGTTAAAACAACTTGAAATCTTGTCTACTCGTTATGGAAGTCGTTTTGAAGCAGATAAAGGCTGGGGGAATGTGGCGTAGTTGATTTTCTAAACATAACATCTCCCCGCTCGTGTTCTGGCTAAAGCCAGATACTCGCGACCCCCTATCAAAGGGGGTTCTAAGATGCTGCTTCTATTTCACCCCCTTTGATAGGGGGTCGATCTTTTGAGCGTAGCGAAAAAGAGCGGGGGGATGTTATCCTCAAAGTTACTTTCTAACTATCTAAAAATCCCACTTAAAAAAATTTTATTTTAGCTATTTTAATCATTTGCCAAATCGATTAGACTAAGCCATTCGAATTAGTGAAGTAATGGATAGATAATTCGAATCTAAATAATAAAGATTTAAAATAACAAGATTTATGTTAAATTATTATTCGGATAGTAAATTTTAGGTTTACATTTAAAAGCAGATAAATCCGAATTTATAAAAATTAGATTCTGTCTCTTTTAATAAAATATGGACATACACACGGAGGTTTCATAATGCCCTTATATAATCAAGGCCATTCTCGTTCTCTTATCGCATCCGCTTCAACAACCTTGGTTGCATTGTTAATGGCAAGCCAAGCATGGGGTGCAGGTTTCCAAATTCAAGAACAAAACGTCACCAATTTAGGGACAGCCTATGCTGGTACAGCTGCATTAGCAGCAGATGCTTCCACCGCTTATTATAATCCAGCTGCAATGACGCGCATTAAAGATCATCAATTAGTTGTAGCAGGTGCTTTAATTGCTGCCGATGTCAATTATAATCCTATCATCACAACAAATAATGCTGGTACAGCTATACCATCTAGAGGTGAAGAAGATGGCGATAAATTAGCGTCAGTACCTTCTATGCATTATATTGCACCTATTAACCATTGTATTTATTTAGGCCTAAGTGTCACTGCACCTTTTGGTTTAGCGACAGAATACAGCGAAAATTCTAATCTTCGTTATGCAGCGACGCGTTCAGAATTAAAAACAATCGATATTTCACCAAGTATTGCTTATCGCTTTAACGATCATTTCTCTTTCGCCGTCGGTGCAGATGCTATGTGGGCTAAAGCACATCTTGATTCACAAATTGCACTAGCATCAACAGGAGATGGTTTTCAACGAAACACAGCCGAAGATTGGGGCTGGGGATATCATTTAGCCATGTTATATGAAATGACCGAAAGAACACGTTTCGGTATCAACTATCGTTCACATGTGAACTTTAATACACATGGTGAAAGTGAACAGATGGCCCCTGCATCACAAGGTTTCGCACGCACAACTTATCCTGCTCATGCAGCGGTGACCCTACCTGAAACTTTATACGTGAGCGCGTACCATGCCTTTAATGACAAATTTGCTGTCATGGCAGATATCAACTGGACAAATTGGAGCAGGTTCAAAACATTAAGATTACGTTATGATGCACCACCAGCTGCATTAGGTAATCTTACGTTTGGTCGCACGAACTCTGATACTTTTGAACATTGGGATGATGCCACTCGCGTAGCAGTTGGTATGGAATACACACCTTGCGATAAATACAAACTTCGTTTTGGTTTAGCATGGGATGAAACCCCTGTTCCTAATGAATTTAGAACAGCGCGTGTGCCCGATTCCGATAGAATTTGGGTGGGTGTTGGTTTAGGGTTTGCGTTGTCTAAAAACATGTGGGTAGATTTAGGATACGCACATATCTTCTTCGAAGATGCTGACTTAGACGATAGAGGTCCGTTTAGAGCACAAACAACAACACCTGCATCTAATGCAAGAGCAAATGGTAAATTTAGCACTAATGTAAACATTGCTGGTGCTCAGTTCCGTTGGACTTTTAACTAGTATTGATTATTGATAACAATAAAGATGATAATTTAAAAAGGGGTTATGGTAGCGTTGAATAAACGCTACCATAAGTAGTACAAACCGAATCAAATAGGAATGGATTGAAGACGTTATGCCAAGGAAAACAGATAAAAGAATAAGATTGATTGAAGCTGCTAAAGCTCTCATTCATCAACAAGGGTTTAACTTAACAACGCTTGCAGACATTGCTCAAGAAGCAGATGTGCCACTAGGTAACGTATATTATTATTTCAAAACCAAAGAAGCCATTGGTGTTGCCGTTATCGAAAAACGCGCACAAGAATGGACAGAGCGTTTAGCTTCTTGGTCACAACATAGTGATCCATTAACGCGAATCATGGCTTTATTGCAATACAGCTTAGAAGATTTAGAAACAACAGCTCGTTATGGCTGCCCAGTAGGTGGTTTGTGCCAAGAATTAGGCAAACAAGGTGGTCCGTTGGCTGATCTGGCTGCAAAATTATTACACGACATGCTCAAATGGAGCGAAGAGCAATTCAGTAAATTAGGCTTTACTGAAAAAGCTGCTTCTTATGCTTTAGATTTAATTTCTAGCATTCAAGGTGTGTTCTTGTTAACACATACTTTCAAAGATCCTAAATTAGCTCAAAAACAAGCAGAACATTTACAAACTTGGTTAGAAACCATTACTTCTCGTAAAGCGGAAGCGCCTGCGAAAGTGGTTGTTGAAATGGCCGAAGAAGAAGCGTTTGCTTAGTTGTTAACCTTGATTCCATCCACTTGTATCAATATTCTATCCAAGTATTGATACAAGTTGCTCTACAGCGAATTATAAAAAAGCCCCTTTTATTAGGGGCTTTTTTTCAGATTTAAATTAAAAAAATGACAGGGAGGTTTTCATGCCAGCCTATTATCAAAAATCTAATACTTTTAAGCTTTTTACTCTAGTTGGTTTATTAATGACTAGCAAAGTATGGGGGGCAGGCTTTCAAATTCAAGAACAAAATGTCACCAATTTAGGTACAGCCTATGCAGGCACAGCAGCCTTAGCAGCAGATGCTTCTACTTCTCATTATAATCCTGCAGGTATTACGCGTATTAAAGGTCGTCAATTGGTTATTTCAGGTGCGATTATTGATGCTGATAGCGATTTTAATCCCAGTTTTGCAACCAATATGGGTGGTGATGCATTACCCCTAAGAGGCGAAGAAGATTTTGGCACAATGGCAGCAGTGCCTTCTCTGCATTACACCGCACAAATTAATGATAAAGTGTATTTTGGTTTAAGCGTGACAGCTCCTTTTGGTTTAGCGACAGAATACAGTGAAAATTCAGTAGCACGTTATGTTTCAACTCGCTCTGAATTAAAAACAGTCGATGTTTCGCCGAGTATTGCTTATCATTTTAACGATAAATTTTCGTTTGCAGCAGGATTCGATGCACTTTATGCAAAAGCACATCTAGATTTACAAACAAGCTTTCCAACACCAGGGACCATTATTTTTTCGGATGGTTTTCAACGCAATACAGCAGATGATTGGGGATGGGGTTATCATCTAGCCATGCTGTGGGAAATAACTGAAAGTACGCGTTTGGGTTTAAATTACCGTTCGCATGTGAATATCAAGGCAAGAGGTGAAAGTGAACAAATGAGTTCGGTTACCAGTCAGGCAGATATTCCTAATTTTTTCACAAATGGATTAAGATCGAATTTTCCTGGTGGGGCAAATGTGGTATTGCCTGAAACATTATATGTTAGTGCTTACCATGCATTTACCGAAAATTTTGCCATCATGACAGATGTCAACTGGACAGCTTGGAGTCGTTTTAAAACGCTAAGATTAAGATATGATGCTCCCTTGCCAGGTGTAAGCGATGCCAATCGTACCCCAACCGATACGCTTGAAAATTGGAAAGATACTTTCCGAATTGCTTTAGGTGCTGAATATACGCTTTCAGATAAATATAAATTCAGAATAGGCGCAGCTTGGGACGAATCACCTGTTAAAACCGAATTTAGAACAGCACGTGTGCCCGATTCCGATCGAATTTGGTTAGGGTTAGGCTTTGGGTTTGCCTTATCTCAAAACTTATGGGTAGATTTGGGTTATGCACATTTATTTTTTGATGATGCAGAAATGACCGATAAAGGACCTTTCGGTGCGGGTGGCACTTTCCCTGTCACGCGTGTTCAAGTGACTGGAAAATATAACTCAAATGTGAATATTTTTGGTGCACAGTTCCGATGGACGTTGCCGTAATTTCAACAACATCCCCCCGCTCGCATTCTGGCTGAAGCCAGATACTCGCGGCCCCCTATCAAAGGGGGCCAAAGAAGAAACTAACAAAATTGACCGATGCCTCTTTTTCACCCCCTTTGATAGGGGGTCGATTTTTTGAGCATAGCGAAAAAGATCGGGGCGATGTTTTTGCTAAGCTTTCTTATTAATTTTAATATGAGAAAGCGGTTTAGCATCCCAACCTGAAACTGAGAAGTTACTAAAATAATCGCCATAAAGTGTGGGAGCTTGAGAAATAGCAGCTTCATTCGCATTAATGTTCACAGAGGCAACTTTTTGACCATTAGCAGCATCAAAAAATTCAATAGGGCAGTTATGCATTAATTGCTTTTGATAACAACCCAAGTCAACTAAAGCATAAGGCACAGGATAATTAGTTGTGTTAGGTGGAATCGGCTTGCCAGGTAAGCCTGCAATTGTGGCATTCAGTTTGATATCGGTTAAATTGTCAAAATAAATAAAAGACGGCAATGCTTGAACAGTGGCGATACTGCTAAACAATAATGTGGTACCTAGAGCAAGTTGTATTATTTTTTTCATAAAAATCTCCCATTTTTATATTTTTTTAAAGCCAGGTTAATATAAGATCGGCTTTGTAGTTACACAACCTAAATTGGATAAAATCCCCCCGTCTGCACTTCGTGCATCCGGCCCCCTTTGGCATCAAAGGGGGC
>CAYSTH010000089.1:0-8735 GCA_964433995.1 uncultured Francisellaceae bacterium
ATGACTGGAAATTACTCACCAATGACATTCAAATCATTAGGCTTATGCGAACCGATTCTTAAAGCAATTGAAGAACTTGGATATGAAACACCCACGCCTATACAATCACAAACTATTCCTGCCGTGTTAAAAGGCCGTGATATGATGGCTTCTGCTCAAACAGGCACAGGGAAAACAGCGGGTTTTACCCTACCCTTGCTTCAACAAATGATGCAAAAACAACGAGCTTCTCACAACAGAATTAAAGCACTGATACTCGCTCCCACAAGAGAATTAGCCGCTCAAATTCATGAAAGTGTCATGAATTATGGAAAAAACCTTAATCTTAGATCGGCTGTCGTGTTTGGTGGGGTAAAAATCAATCCTCAAATGAGACGATTGCTTTCTGGGATAGAAGTTTTAGTGGCAACGCCTGGCAGATTATTAGATTTGTATAACCAAAATGCTGTCAAATTTAATGAAGTCGAATTTTTGGTTTTAGATGAAGCTGATCGCATGTTAGACATGGGTTTTATTCATGATATTAAAAAGATTTTAGCAATGTTACCTAAAAATAGACAAAGTTTATTATTTTCAGCCACATTCTCACCAGAAATATGTACTTTAGCTAAAAAGTTTTTAATGAACCCCGCTGAAATTAATGTGACACCTCGTAATACAACAGCAGTAACTGTAAAACATAAATTGCACCCCGTTGACAAAAATAGAAAAGCACAATTATTAAGCCATTTAATAAAAGACCAAAATTGGTTTCAAGCTTTGGTTTTTTGTCGCACAAAACACGGTGCCAATAAATTAGTGAAAACTTTAGCGCAAGATGGCATCGAATCATTAGCCATTCATGGCAACAAAAGCCAGGGCGCGCGTACTAAAGCACTTGAATCTTTTAAAACAGGACAAATTCAAATTTTAGTGGCTACCGATATTGCTGCTCGCGGTATTGATGTTGCCCAACTTGAACAAGTCGTTAATTTTGATTTACCTAATGTACCAGAAGATTATGTACATCGTATTGGCAGAACCGGTAGAGCTGGTGCTGAAGGAAATGCTATTTCACTCGTCAGTGCAGATGAAGCAAAGCAGCTCAGAGATATTGAAAGATTAATTCAATTTAAAATTGAACGTGAAGAAGTTGCTAACTTTATTCCTACAGAATTATTAAATAATGCTAGACCTAAAGTTAGAACTACCCCTAATCAGCCTTATCAACAAGCTGGAGCAGGAACAAGTAAAAATAAGCCAAGACGACCGCAGTCTGCAACTGGGGGTAGAAAATTTGGTGGTGAAGCGCATAAAAAAGCTGGTGCTGGTCGTCATCAAAATAGAAATTCGACTTCAAGAAATCATCAAAGAACACCAGAGGGTCGTTAGAGAGATTCTGATTTATAACCTCTCAAAAACATCATATAAAAACTCTTTTAGTGATGTTTTTGAGGCTATCGGCTGAACGAAATTCTTTACTACTTTTCGCCAAAATTCTGCATACAAACTTTCTTGTAAATCATGATCCGATTCCACTGGAAAACAAGGACCATGGTTCGCCTCAATTAACCAGACTCTTTGATCTGAATCGACGATAAAATCGACACCAAAAAGTGCTAATTTTCTTTTAGCATCTGTATTTGTAAATATAGTCGGATGTTGATTTTGTAGTGCCAAAATTAATTTAGATAATATTTTTTTTATTTTAGGGTAAATCGGTTGAAATAAATCGTATTTATAAGTAGGGATTTGTATTACATTTGATTTATTTTCATGCAAATGCTCATTTGTGATATGACAAGTTAAATCATTATAATCATTTTCATGGTAGGGATTAATGGCAATATTAAAATAGCCATGAGGATAAAGAAAAGCACCATCGTAATTAGTTAAAACCATAAACATGCGTAAGCTGTATTTATGACCTTGATTGGTGGGCCCTTTTAGCAAATGAGGTGATGTGATGTATTGTTGCAATACATGCTCCCCGCCCATTCTGTTTGAACTCAAAAAATGATTTTTAATATCACTAATATCATTAAATATTAAAATATGTTGACCATTGTTTAATAATGCCGGCTTTAAAATCCAAGTTGTATTAGCTTCTGATGGAAGTTGCTCAATTTTATTTAATATATCAAAGCAATTTGAATCGTTTATACCATAGGTTCTTGGCATAATTTCAGTGCAAAATAATTGCACCAGTTCAGACAAAAGATGTTTATATTCTAATTGATTTGCAATTTCATGATTGAAATCAAGATTTTTTTCAGAAAAATTCGCCATAAAAGGTATTTTAGCCGGTCGCCAGCTTATCTCTTGCAAAAATTTAGCAAGATTGTAATAAGCTGGCGATTTATTTGGTCTTAAATAAAAACGATTCATTTTTATTTTATAAAAAGACTAAGTGAGAGCCTATTTTTTGGCCGCTTGTATAAGAAAAAGTGATTTCAGTATTTTTCTTTACAGAAAGCTCAGGAGCTGATTTACTTACTTGAATAATCGACAGTTTTTTGAATGCATCGATAAATTCAGGATCTAAAGTTTTCGTGTTTTCTAAACTGACAGATCGCGGTTTTCTTAAGTATTTTTTTTCTGTTCGATCGCATTCCACTATTTCTAATTTAGGTGTGACTAAATATTGGGCATAATCCGTTTTTTTGAACTCTCCTGAAAACAAAGTATCTTCCAAAACATCTTTTAAAAAAGATGAGCATTGTTTCACTCGCTGTCTATATTCTTTGATTTGAATACTATCTAATTCGAAAAAGGTAAAACTTTTTACAATCCCTTCTAATTGTAAAGCATCATAAAACATACCACCTAGCATGCTAGCAACTGTTTCACTGGTATTTGTCTTACTTTTGTCTTCAGTGAAAGTTTTATAAGCTAAATGTAGCATTAGATGAATACAGTTGGCTTCTTTTACCGAACCATGGTTAATGAGTTTTGCCATAAATTTTTTAAATTCAGCAACGTATTCTTTTGATTTTTCAAGATTTTCTTTTTCTTCAAATGCTTTTCTAGAATAAGCTGAAAACTCCCTCCATTCTTTAAAAACACTTATATTTTCAAAGTTTATGATTTGACCATTTTGAAAGACATGTTTTAATATTTTGACCCAATCATGAGAGTTCAGTATATCTTCAAAGTCATTATTTTCTGGCTCTGTAATACTTTGAATAACTTTTTCAACATATTTATCATCCGTATGTTGAATGCCGTTTGTACAACCTGTATCTCTTGTTAAGCCTTCTTCAGTGAAATCAATTTTCGTAAGAGCATAGTCAAAAATACTTTTAACCTCTTCAGAGGTGTAATGACGTGAATTAGGCATAAAATAAGTCCCCTTTAACAATTAAGTTAATATTAATACTGCTAATAACCAACCAATAACTTGACATTCAAGATTATTTGTTAAGTAACTATTTTTTTTTTATTTTTAATGAATTTAATCGGATTAATTGCCGATTTCTTTATCTTGGTAATCTATTATTTTAATAAAAATTTGCTAATAATAAATTAATGATGATGGTTAGCTCAATTTAGTTTCAATAATATACCCGATGTTGCATATATTGTCTCCCCCTTCCCTTCGCTATATATGGTTAAGTAACTAATTAATTTGTATTATAGGGGGGTTTTTGTACGATTCTTATTCAAAACAAGAAGCAATTCGGCTTCAATTTTGCTAATGCCGCAGGATTGCGCAATCTCATCAATTCCCGCACCTAATTCAATTAATTTTACCGCTTGAGGATAAGATGCATTGCTATCTTGCCCATGTATTTCTATCCGGGATATTCTATCGTTAATAGCCTGAACTTGTAATTCTAATTCAACTAATCGTTTTCCTATACCTAGGGATGCTTGCTCAAAAATATCAAGTTCAGATTGTTTTTTACTATAATTTTGGGTATGAAAGTCGAGTCTATATTTAATTTTTAAGGTTTGATGAACAAAATAAATAAGCATCACAAAAACAACAAAAAAAGCCACCAAGCTCACCGTTATATAACCAGTTAACAAATCCATATGTTTGAATTCTCTTGGAGTGATAATTACTCTAATTTTAGATGATAATTAAGGTTTTAGGTCGAATGATGAGGCTTTTCTGTCTTTCACATTGGTATATCTAATTTTGCCATCATCTAGATTGACTGGATGAATATCCTGTGGATTTTGAGAGGTTAGTTTTTTGCTAGAGGTTGCTGGAGAATGAAATGTAGTAACCTCTAAGCGTTGACGTTTGGGGTATTTTAAAATTAATAGCTTTACCCTACGATTTTGAGCTGGTCCACCATCTAATTCGTTATCCGCTACAGGATAATTTTTGCCATATCCTACAGCAGACATTCGTTCGGATTGAATGCCTAATTCTTCTAATTTTCGTACTATAGCTGCAGCTCTTGCTCCTGAAAGCTCCCAATTACTAGGGTATTGTTCATTTTGCATGGGAGCATCATCTGTAAATCCTTCAACCTGAACAATGTTAGGTATTGAACTCAATGTATCTGCTATCTTTTTCATTAAGTCATTGCTGGCTTTTATGAGTTTTGCACTACCCGGATCAAATAAAAGTGAATTTTTTAGCTCTATTTCAATCCAATCTCTGTCATCTCGAATAGAGACTAAATTATCGGGCAAAACGCCATCAAATGTTTCATGAATATTTTTTTTGATCATATCGAATTCAGTATTGATTAAGTTAGTATCGGGTTTAACAATAGACACGCTTGTGTTAATAGAGCTGTTGTTTTCCTCATAAGGTAATACTGGCGTCATAACAGGCGTACGTATTTTAAATGCTTTAGAGATAGATTGAAAAACAGTTTCATATTTTTGTTGATTCACAGTGGACATAGCATATAGAACGACAAACAGTGCAAATAATAACGTAATAAAATCGGCATATGAAATTACCCATCGATTTGAGTCGGTTTGATTGTCTTCATCAAATTGTTTTTTATTAAATGTGTATTTGGGGTTAAATGTCATTTTAGAGCATACTTTCTAATTTTGATCTGAGTAGTTCGGGATTTTCTTGATTCAAAATAGAAACAGCCGTTTCAGTTATCATGATTTTTTGAATCAACATATGTTGCACATAATATTTTAATTTTTTTGAAATAGGAATAAATATCATATTGGCGAAACCTACACCATAAATAGTGCCAACAAAAGCGATAGCAATACCACTTCCCAATTTTTGAGGTTCGGATAAATTTTCCATCACATGTATAAGGCCTAAAACGGCGGCTAAAATACCTAAAGTAGGACTATACCCCCCCCCAACTTTCGAAAACTTTAGCCGACTTTAATAATTTACTTTCCCATGCTTGCATTTCATAAGTTAAAAGTTGTCGGACTTGCTCAGCATCTCTGCCGTCGATCATTAATTGAATGGCTCTTTTTGTGAAACCTGAATAATTTGAAAATAAATAATTTTCCAAGGCAAGTTTTCCGTCTTTTCTGGCAACATGACTCCATCTGATGCATTCATTAATCGTGGCATCTAAAGTGGGTAAATTTTTAAATACTTGAGGAAATAATTGAAAGGCCTTTTTAAGGTGTTCTTTGGGTGTTTCTAACAAGACAGCGCCAAAAGAACCTAAAATAACAATAGCAAGAGCTGGCAAATTAACAAGCGTATGAAGATTGGCACCATCGAAATATTGGCTCCCTAATACTGCGCCAAACGCAATGATAATACCGAGTATGCTAATGCTATCCATTGCTTTCCATATTATTTAATCTGCTGTTTTCCATTCTTGCATTCTAGATTGCAATCGAATCATTGCTTGACTATGAATTTGACTGATTCTAGATTCACTGACATTTAATATCTCGCCGACTTCTCTCAAATTAAGCTCTTCATCATAATATAATGCTAATACTAAACGCTCTCTTTCGGGTAATTTGGTAATTTCTAATGCTAAAATTTCACAAAAGTTTTCTTTTTGTAGCTTTTCTAATGGCCCCATTAAGGCAATTGTTGTAGAAGAGGACAAAATATCATCATCTAAACCAATTTCTTCAAAAGTAAAAATTTTGGCGCCTTTCGTATCTTGGAGCATGCCATGATACTCTTTAATGGTTAATCCCATCAGTTCTGCTACTTCATTATCTTTGGCATCTCTACCTGTTCTATTTTCAATTTCACGAATGGCTTTATGGACTTTTCGTGTATTGCGATGTACAGAGCGTGGCGCCCAATCTCCTTTTCGCATTTCATCCAACATAGCTCCCCTAATGCGAATACCTGCATAGGTTGAAAAGCTAGCACCTTTTGTTGGGTTAAAATTACGACTTGCTTCAATCAATCCAATCATACCAGCTTGGATAAGATCTTCTGCTAAAACACTTGACGGCAACCTTGCAATAAGATGATGTGCGATTCGTTTTACTAAAGGACTATATTCAGAGACATAGTCTTGCTCTATCGATTCAGCTTGGGCTTTCGTTTGCGTGTTGATTCCCATGAATGGTCCTACCTACTCTCAATTCATCTTCACGAGAAATTTGCCGATGCTCTTGTTTTTGGGATATCAGTTTTTTTGCTATCAGTCGAAATGCTTCTGCTATTTTCGACCCTGGAAACATATCTACCACTGATTTTTGTTTCTGTGCGGCTTTACGCACATGACCATCTTCTGGCACCCACCCCAATTCATTCAAAGACACATGCAAAAATCTATTTGCTACATTAGTTAGCTTAGCAAATAAATCAGAACCCTCCTGCATGCTTTTAACACAGTTAGGAATCACATGAAATTTCTTGCGTGCATATTGCTGATTCATGATTTTAATTACCGCATAGGCATCCATAATAGAGGTAGGATCGTCTATGAAAACGACAATTAATTCGTCACTGTGGCATAAAAAGGGAATCACACTAGCAGAAATGCCCGCTGCTGTATCAATAATAAAATAATCATAACCGTCCAAAATGCTTTCAACAGCGGCCATGAGACCGCCGTAAAACCTTAAATCTTGAGAAACCATCCCCATAACGCCAGATGAAGCCGGAAGGATGTCTATCCCCATGGGGCCTTTTAAAATAATGTCAGAGATTTGACAGGTATGGTTCATGACATGAGACAAATTTAACTTAGGTTTTAGTCCCAGTAATATGTCTATATTGCTTAAACCTAAATCAGCATCTAATAACAGCACTTTTTTTTGTTGTTCCGCTAAAGAAATAGATAAATTGAGTGCTACTTGGGTTTTGCCTACTCCACCTTTTCCGCCAGTAACAGAAATAATGGTTGGTTTAGATTTCATGATATGGCTCCACTCATTTTCCATATGACCGCTTCATCTAAAACCAATGGTGATGATGCTTCATTTGTTAAGTTAAGTTCATTTTCAAATAATATTTTGGCTAAAATATTGATATTCGCACTTGGAAATTGGTTTGCTAATTGTGGCCCTGTAGAAATGTGGCTAATGGGTTTATTTAACTCATGAGCCAAACTTAAACCTATGCCTATTTTAGGGGACTCATCCGTTTTTGTAATAATAATTTCATTTATTTCTAAAGGATTAAAATATTTTTTTACCACATGATAATCATGGGTACTGGGTACAACTCCTAATGTGACAAGATTCCAAGAAGATAAAATAGCTTTCACTTCTTCAAGTTGATTTTGTTGAAAACCTAAGCTGGTGTCTATTAAAATCAGATCATGCGTTTGCGAATTAATGATAATTTGTTTGAATATATCAAAATTATCCGCATATGAATATTTAGTGCCTAATAATTTAGCATATTGTGCTAAATTTCTTTCGCCGCCATTTTTATCTAAATCAAGATAAATAAAAGAAATAATCGCATCAGGATGATTTAATCTGTAACTCGTTGCTAATTTTGCGATAGCAGATGTTTTTCCAGAGCCTGTTGGTCCTAAGAATAAATAACTACCTAATGTTGGCGTATCAGAAAATAAAATAGATGACTGAATAAGATTAATGAGATTATCGAATATTTGTTTCTTAGGTAAGTTTTTTTGAGTAAATTGTGTGACCAGATTTTTAGCATAAACATCACTAAAACCATATTGATACAACAAATTAAATAAATAAAAAACATAAGGTGTTTGATACTGCATTCTAAAATCAAATAAATTAGTATATTTATTCATTAAGTTTTGAAAAAATTCAATACGTTGGGTTAATTGGTCAATGCTGTTTTTTTCTATTAATTGCGATTCAGAAAAGTCATGTTTTTTAGATTGCATTACGGTTGTGTCAAATCGTTTGATGGGAGGTTCTTCAGTGGCGATAATTTCCACCATATCATCTACAATGCGATTAGATAAAATAATAGCCTCTTCGCCTAGTTCTTCTTTAACCAATTGCATGGCTTTTCGAATATTTTCAGCTGTGTATCGCTTGACTCTCATATTAATTATTTCCTAAGCTTGCTATCATTTTTATTTGCTTACCTTCGGGGACTTCATTAAATGAAATGACCGGTAAACTCACATCCATTAATCTGGTAAATTTGGCAAAAAACCGTCTTAATCCTGCACTCACTAACAAAACAGCAGGCTCACCTTTAGATTCTTGTTTTTTAACAAAATCAAGAATAGTTTTATGAATTTTGTCAGATATACTAGGTTCAATATTCATGCTATCAGCCCCTGAAGTTTGAAGATTTTGATGCAAAATTTGTTCCAACTTTGGATCTATGCCTATCACAGATATTTCTGGACGGGCTCCATATATTTCCTGTACTATCATACGACCGA
>CAYSTH010000090.1:0-8610 GCA_964433995.1 uncultured Francisellaceae bacterium
AGCGATGTCTTTTTATACGGGCAGTTTTTGGGCATTGCTTAATCCTTTTGCTTTGTTAGTAGGGCTAGTGAGTTTATTTTTATTGTGTACACAAGGCGCACTTTTTTTACAGGCTAAAACAGAAGGCTTATTACAGGCTAGGGCTCAAAAATCGGCAAGATTGCTTGGTTTATTATTTATCCTAACTTTTATTTTAGCGGGCATCTGGGTTCATAAAATCTTATTAGGTTATCAAATTACGAGTATTCCAGACTTATCTACCGCTATTCCTGTACAGGCTAAAACAGTAGAACGTATGGTGGGAGCATGGGGGGATAATTATCGACAAATGCCATATTTGTGGTTTATACCTGGTGTAACCTTAATAGCAGCTTTGTTGGCTTTATTGTTATCAGGCCTTAAGAAAGCAAAAACAGCCGTCTTTTTTCATAGTATGGTGATATTAGGTTGTGTGTTTACAGCAGGATCATCGCTCTTTCCCTTTGTGATGCCGTCTTCTCGGACGCCAAGCCATAGCTTAACGGTGTGGGACGTGGTGTCTAGCCACATGACCTTACAATGGATGTTTTGGGCAGTCGTGTTCTTATTGCCTATTGTGTTAGGGTACACCGCTTGGGTTGTTAGTGTGTTTAGAGGTCCGGTGAAACAAGAGGCTGTGGTAGCTAATCCTGATTCGTATTAATTTAGAAATATTAAAGATTAGATAAAGTTGGATATAACATGTGGTATTTTACTTGGATTTTGGGCGTATTATTAGCTTGTGCTTGCGGTATTATCAATGTCCTCTGGCTCGAGCATGAGCACATACTCGGGCCAGATGACAAAACAATCAGTTAATATCTAACAGTCACTTTTGTGCTGCCAATATCAACGAATTGTTCGTTTAACCATTCAGCATCTTCTCTAAATAGTCTCACACAACCATGGCTTGCATTGTACCCAGGTACATTGGGTGAGCCATGAAGTGCAAACCCACCATGGAAAAACATGCAATATGGCATAGGGGCGCCACCTTCTCCAATCGGAAATTTGGATGAGACACAACCTGAGCCACGTTTAGAGTAGACAGTAAAGGTACCTGTTACAGTACGACAACTTCTTCCAACATCAGGACAGTAATCTTTACCACCTGCAGCAGGGCCCCATTTCACTAAATTTCCATTTGGATCATAAGCTCCCCAGGCAAGATCTGACTGATCAAAAATGATTCGCGATGTAGGTGAGGGCTCGATCTGGCGAGGGAAAGGAGAGGCTTCCATTGTTGACATAGAACTATCTTTAGGAATGGCGATAATCATGCCTCTAGACAGCTCAATATTCATTCTATTTATTCTTCTTGCGGTGTCTTCTTCTTGTGAATCAGGGAATAGGCTTTCCCAAGTTTCGCCTTTTTGTACTTTATGGCAGGTATAATTGTCATTGCTTTGACAAAGCTTTTGGCCATATCCGGCATAGGCAGATTGATTTATGCCCACACCAAGCCCAAATATCACTGCCATTAACGAAAAATAATGCATTTTTTTCATCGCTTTTTTCATAGCACACCTCATAAAACTGTTAAAACCAAATATAAGTTTGCTAAAGGGTCATCCGTCTTTTCGTCTGTTCTGGAACAGTAGACTGCCTTGAAAAATATTTGTTCATTATTTAATGATTGATCTCATTCATGAAGGAGCACATATTTTTATGTGCTCCTGTTGAATGTGAAAATAATAAATTAGTGATAGGTCAATAAATGCTTATAATTAGGCATTTTTTAAAGCAGGATGGTGATAAGCTTTCATAAGCTTGCGAGCATATTGTGGATCGGTAGCATAACCTGCGCGTTGAATGCCATTGGCAACTTCATGAGGTGTTTTAGCATGAGATATTTTACGTTGGTAACGATCTAAAGACAGAATACGAACGTAGTCGCTAAAGCATTCAGAGTAAGACATATATGCTCTAAAACTGGCATATTTATGATAAGCCTTGTTGCCTTTGAATTCTTTGGTACGCAGTTTAACGCTGTTGCCTAATTGAGATTGTCCTGTTAAGCCAAATAGATTAAAGCTTGAAGTGCCATCTTTATGTTTAGGGATACTTTTACCCCAATTGGTTTCGAGTGCTGCTTGAGCCAAAATAAGTTTAGGATCGATGCCCAATTCTTTGCCTGCTTTTTTAGAAAAAGGTAAAAGTATTTCAACAAATTCAGCAGGGCTTTGAAAACGAACAGTTTTGTTTTCAAATAAAGTTAAGTTAGGTTGAAATTGAACAATTTCAAAAGGGCCTTTGGGTGTGTTGCTTGCTGCAAAAGTATTAACAGGCAGCTGGCCTAAAAAAAACACAAGAAGGAAGGCATAAACAGTAGACTTCATCTTTTATATTTTCCTCTTTAATTAATGTGAATTAATAAAGTAGTGCAATAAAAAAGTTAATTAACTTGATTTATTTTATATATGTACACTTACTAACAAAATTGAGGGGAAATTCTAACATTGTTTTTCAACTAATAACAACTCTTGACAAGATAGGTTATTCAATAACAATCAGGATAGTTGTCCTTTTTAATTAAAAATAAACTTAGTTGATTAACTTTTGTTTTTTAAGATGTATAGAAGAGCGATTCGCGTTAAAATGCCGTGCTTGAGATTCAATCTAGGAAAATGTGAAGATGGTATTAATAGAAAGCATTCAGCAAATAATGACACAGGCTTTTGTAAAAGCCTATCCAAGCTTATTAGAAGGCTCTGAAAGCGTTCTTTGGCAGGCCGAGGTCACTCGTGCGACCGCGCCTCAATTTGGTCATTATCAGTGCAACAGTGCGATGAAATTAACCAAACGTTTGGGAACCAATCCTAGAGAAATAGCCACACAAATTATTCAGACGTTATACCAGATTTTAGAATCCCAAGAGATATTTGCCAAACTCGAGATAGCAGGTCCAGGTTTTATTAATATTTGGTTAAATCCTGAATTTATCAATCTTCAGGTTAATCATATTTATCTTGATAGCAGAGCAGGGGTGCCAAAGGCAGTCAAGTCTCAAAAAATTGCCATCGATTTTTCAGCACCAAATACCGCCAAAGAAATGCATGTGGGACACTTGCGTTCGACTATTATAGGCGATGCATTGGCGAGAATACTAGAATTTTTAGGACACGACGTACTAAGACTGAATCACATTGGTGATTGGGGCACACAGTTTGGTATGCTCATTGCTTATTTAAAGCAATATCAACCTGATGTCGCAGAAGGTAAGCTTCAGACCGATTTATCTCATCTGATGACATGGTACAAATCATCTAAAAAAATATTTGATGAAAACCCTGAATTTAAATTAGCCTCGCAACAAGAAGTGGTCGCTTTGCAATCTGGAGAAGCTACTGCAACTAAAATTTGGCGTATGATTTGTGATATTTCTGAAAAAGCTTACCATCAAATTTATGATTATTTAGATGTTAAATTAATTGATAGGGGTGAAAGTTTTTATAATCCCATGCTCGCAGATATTGTGACAGAATTAACGGCTAAAGGATTTGTGACCATTAATGATGGTGCAAAATGTATTTTTCTAGAGGGTTATAAAAATAGAGAAGGTGAGCCATTGCCTCTGATGTTACAAAAATCTGATGGCGGATATAATTATGACACCACAGATATGGCAGCGATTAAACACCGAATCGACACTGAAAAATGTCAACGTTTAATTTATGTGACCGATTTAGGACAATCTACCCATTTCGCTATGATTTTTGCAGCGGCTAAAAAAGTAGGATATGTGAATGATACGATTAGATTAGATCATGTGCCTTTTGGTTTGGTATTAGGACCCGACGGTAAAAAATATAAAACGCGTTCAGGCGAAACAGAAAAATTGATGGACTTACTCGCAGAAGGCGTTTCTAGAGCCAAGCAAATTTTGGTTGAACGTAATCAAACTGAACTTGTTTTTTCTGATACAGAGATAGAATCTACGGCTAAAGCCATAGGCATCAGTGCTATTAAATATGCTGATTTGTCAGGAAATAGAATACAAGATTATGTCTTTGAATATGACAAAATGCTTAAATTCGAAGGCAATACCGCTGCATTTTTAATGTATGCTTACGTTAGAACAGCTGGCATCATGCGTAAGCTGACTGCTCAAGCCCAAGATCTTGAAAAAAGCATTCAGGATACCAAAATCAATTTAGAACATCCTGCAGAACTAAGTTTAGGGGTACATTTACTGCGTTTTCCTGAGATCATCACAGAAGTGTCTGATGATTTATTCCCAAATAGACTATGTGAATATTTATTTGAACTAGCGAATCATTTTAACCAATTTTTTAGAGATTGCCGTATTATTGGCTCTGAGCAACAAGCTTCTAGGGTAAAAATGTCAGAGCTGACAGCGAAGGTATTAAAAATGGGGATGAATTTGTTGGGGTTAGAGACAGTAGAAAAAATGTAGGCTAGTGGAGGAGCTGGAGAAGTACTCAAAAATGTCATGCCAGCGAAGGCTGGCATCCAGAACAATAATATCTTCAAGTTTTCTATGCTCTGGATGCCAGCCTTCGCTGGCATGACAAAATTTAAGTAGTGTGGCTAATTTTTAAATTCTTCTTCTATTACTATTAGCTTCTTGCCCAAGCTTTTCTTGGCCATTCATTAAATCTACCCTTGGATCCAATGAATATATAAATGCTTTACCTAATCCTAGCCAAGAATTATCTATTTGCACTTGTTTTCTTTCTAATTGGATTATCGGTTGTCCCATAACGGCAAGCACAGTATCTTTTTTAGGCTTGACTACTTTCGGTGTGGTTGGTTTTGTTTTTGGTTCAGTAACAGGAGCAACAGCCGTTGCTTGCTGTGCTTGCTCTGAAAACAAAACCGGTAGAGGTTCTTTTTGAGTTTCTTGAACATTAATATTTGGTGCTAATAAAGCTGGTTCTGGTTCTTGCTCAAGTTTTTCTGCAGTTTGTTCTATTGTTGTATTAAGTTTAATCTCATCAGGATTTTGTCCTGCTGAGTTATTGATAGAGTTTTGCTGTTCTATTACTTCTTCAAATTCTTCTGTTTCGGGTTTATCTTCTGTCGAAGCCTCAAGCTGTTTCGGTGCAGGCTCTATTTTTAAGATAAAATCGGCTAGATGTTGCAATATGAAGTAGGTGACACGAAAGGTTTGGTTAAAAGGATTGGTTTTAAAATCTTCAGCAAATTGGCGAAAGTCAGTTTTCCATTCTTGGATCTTATCGCTGTAGTGACTATGTACATACCATCCACCAGATAATCCTGCCGTTAAAATGACGCCAGGAATACCAGCAAAAGCGTATACCAAGGCAGTAGCTACTCCAATAGCTGAAAAACCCCAAGTGGGTAATTGAAGGTTGGTTTGTTTTTTAGCCACAGCATAGGCAAGACCACTGCTGGCACCAAAAACCATGGCCAAATAACCAACTGTGCTGACGGGGAAAAAAGTACAAGCGACACCCAATAAAAACATGCCTGTTAAAAGGGGGTTCATTGTTGATTCTGATAATTTGTTAAATTGTTTATACAATTTATTTAACAGACGTTTTAAATCTTCAGTTGAAAAATCTTTTGAAGTGTTTGTTTTCATTGAATTACTACCTTGAAAAATAATTAGCCTAACTAATCTTCTTGAATTTATTTAATGTTATCGGATAAATAACACGGATCTAAACTTTGTCACAAGCCGTGTTGATTAATGGATAAACCAGACCGATAGACGGTATAAGTTAAAATGCTAACATTTTTTTTAATAAAGAATTTTAACCTTTAGTGTATGCTGAATGTTTTGTAATGCAGTTAAGATATCGCCATCATAATCTTGAGTGATATCTGTAATCACATAGCCAATGGTTTCATCTGTTTTTAGATATTGTCCTTCAATATTAACGGAATGCGTGGCGAAAATAGCGTTAATTTGAGCTAATATGCCTGGTGTATTTTTGTGAATATGAATTACACGATGGTAACCAGATATACTAGGTAGTTGTAATTGAGGGAAATTAACGGCATGTAGGGTAGAACCACGTTCGGTATATTCTTTTAACCTACTGGCCACAAACTCACCAATATTTTGTTGTGCTTCTAGTGTGCTGCCGCCAATATGCGGCGTTAAAATCACATTCGGTAAACCTTGTAACGCTGTTTTAAAGTTAGGGCCATTTTCGTCAGGCTCTTCCGGAAAAACATCTATTGCCGCGCCTCTTAGGCGTCCGGATTTTAATGCATTGGCTAAAACGTCTATATCGATAATATGACCTCTAGCCAAATTAATTAAATAGGCGCCAGGTTTAATGAGATCTATATTACCAGCATGTATTAAATGATGGTTTTCTTTTCTGCCATCAACATGAATACTGATGACATCAACTTGTTTTAATAATTGTTCTAGTGTTTCAACTGGTTTGGCATTACCTAAAGGCAATTTTTCTTCTATATCGTAATAACGCACATGCATGCCATGGGCTTCTGCTAGCACAGATAGTTGTGACCCAATTTTACCATATCCAATAATGCCTAATGTTTTGCCTCGCACTTCAAAGCAATTATCCGCCTTCTTTTGCCAATTGCCTTGATGCAGTTGCTGATTAGCATCTATTACTTTTCTCAGCAAAATAATAATTTCACCCATCGCTAATTCCACGACACTGCGTGTATTGCTAAAAGGAGCATTAAAAACAGCAATGGCTTGTGATTTACAAGCCGTTAAATTAATTTGATTTGTACCGATACAAAAGGCACCAATGGCTTCTAATTGAGGACATTGTTCAATTAGATTTGCACTGATTTTGGTTTTTGAGCGGATTCCTAATATTGATACATCTTTTAATTTGGGGATTAAGGCATCTTCGGGTAAAGATGTTTTAAGTGATTCAACCGTGAAACCCTCTGCTTCGAGCATATTTTTAGCCAATGGATGAATATTTTCTAAAAATAATGCTTTTTTAGGTATTATCTTGGCAGGCGTGTAGGGTAAGGCACATAATTCAAATAAGTCATCTAAGCTAGAAATAATAGCATCAGCATATTGTGTGACTTTTTCTCTTGTTACCACTTCTGTAAAACAAAAAAAGGTATCGGCAGCACCCAATGCTTTTATTTCGTAATCGGTGTAACCATCACCCACTACAATGGCACGGTTGTTTAATTTTAAAAATTTGACTTGATTTGCTTTGCCTTGATCATGAGCCAATAGGTTAGCATCATCTATGCCAATAATATTGCCTTCATAGTCGTATATAAAGCGATTAGCATAGCAGTGGGATAGGGGTATACCCAATAATTTTGCGATAGGGTGAATAATTTCAATGAAGCCACCCGACACAATATAGATATTTTCTGCAAATTCTTGGAAGAATTTTTTGTTTCGGGAAATAGAAGGCGTTAGATGCGTTATAAATTGTGCAGTTAATTGACTCAAATGTGCTTGTGTTGGTTTTAATAATGCGAGTCTTTGTTTCAAACTTTCATGGAAAGACATGTTGCCGTTCATTGCCTGCTGGGTAATAGCATGAATTTCTTGAATAATGCCTTCGCTATTGGGTTGTTGAGCTGTTGAAATTTTGGCTAATTCATCTAAAGTTTCAAAAGGAATCAGGGTGCTGTCGAAGTCGAAAATAAAATTGGGGATGTTTGCAGCCATTTCTCTTACCTAAGCTAATGAAATATCATATTGTTCTTATTATTTAAATGCTTTTGGTATCTTATCCTATTATAAAAGGATTTAGCAAATTGCCTTAGCAAGAATTTCATTATATTCTCCATATTCTTCTTTAGTTAAATTGAATTAAAATAACTTTAAAAATATTTTAGGGAAAAAATATGACCAATCCTATCATTAAGAAAACCTTACTAGTTGGACTTGTTCTCTCAACGAGTTTATTAAGCCAAGCGGCACTTGCTAAAAATACAACACTGGGCGATCAGCATCAGGGAATGACACTTGCTGCTAAAGCTGAGCAATCTGCAAAAGGCGAAGGCACACAGCAAGCCGTACGTAATTTGCGCGATGAATGGGCACACATTAAATATGGCATGCCAAAAGGTGAACAACTGCCTGCATTTGAAGCTTTAATTAAAAAAGCAGAAAAATTATCACAAGAACATCCTAATGATGCGGGTATTGCGCTTTGGCACGGAACCATTTTAAGCACATATGCTTCAACCAAAGGTGGTATGGGCGCTTTGCCTTATGTAAAAGAGGCGCGTAGCTTCCTTGAAAAATCTATCAGCATTAACCCTAATTTAGACATGGGATTAGCACATGGCGTATTAGGTGCTATTTATTACCGCGTACCAGGTTGGCCTATTGCTTTTGGTGATAAAGACAAAGCCAAAAAATATTTAGAAACAGCACTACAAATTGGACCTCAGAGCATAGATAATAATTATTACTATGGTGATTTTTTAAGAGAACAAGGTGAATATGCGCAAGCTAAAAAGTTTTTACTCACAGCTCAAAGCATTGAACCACGTAAAGACAGAATAGCGGCAGATAAAGGTCGTTTAACTGAAATTGCAGAGTCCTTGAAGAAAGTAGAAGATAAATTAGATTAAATCCCCCCGCTCGCGTTATCCTGCTACGCTGAAGCTTCGCAGGACAAGCGCTCACGG
>CAYSTH010000091.1:0-8573 GCA_964433995.1 uncultured Francisellaceae bacterium
CTATGAGTTTACCTAATTCAAAAAATATAAACCATCTAAAGAGAACTGTTGGCCAAACTAAGATAAGCCAGCTTCTCCAATGTTGGCCTAAAGGCACAGTTGCTGTTCAATCATGGTTAACCACCCAAGCGGTTTTTCGACAATTAGCAG
This sequence comes from uncultured Francisellaceae bacterium, assembly GCA_964433995.1. Lineage (GTDB taxonomy): Bacteria > Pseudomonadota > Gammaproteobacteria > Berkiellales > Berkiellaceae > CADEEZ01. The sequence continues at coordinate 151 of CAYSTH010000091.1, forward strand.
CTAAGTATATCCAAGGAAAATGGCTGACTAAGATAGGCAAAGGCGCTTACATCAGAAAAGGAGATGTGGTTGAATGGACAGGTGGCGTTTATACACTTCAAACTGAATTAGATTATAAAGTTCATGTCGCAGGTTTAACTGCATTAGAATTATTGGGTTATGGTCACCCCATACCGATGGGGGAAGGGAATTTAAAATGGTTAGCCAAACACAAATCAGATAAGCGCCCCATACCTGTGTGGTTTCGTGATTATTTTCAAAAAGACAATATAATGTGTATCGAGCAGGGTTTATTTTCTTTTCCATGGGATAAAGAACTTGTTGAATATACTTTAAGTGATTATAAAATAATGGTCGCAAGTCCAGAACGTGCCATATTAGAATATCTTCATTTTGATTTACACGGTGTTTCTGTTGAACAGGGTTTATTACTTATGGAAAATCTCGCTACTTTACGACTAAAAGTAATACAAGAATTACTTGAGTCTTGTAACTCTGTTAAGGTTAAACGATTATTTTTGATATTAGCAGAATATGTTAATCATGCTTGGGTAAAAAGGCTTGATATCGAGAAAATAGATCTTGGAAGTGGCAAAAGAATGATAGGTAAGGGAGGATACTACCACTCAAAATACAAATTATCTTTGCCAATAGATTTAAAAAAGGTTAACCAAACATAAAATGGATAAAAAATATCACCAACAGGTAAAGCTGTGATTAGATGTACTTCCTTCCGCGGTGCAGTGGAAACTAAAGAACATAAAAACGATGAGCGTAAAGTATTAATGTTAAAAAATCTTGAAAAGGCATTGGGTTTTTAATGAAACTAATTACAAACAAACTAAAAGCTGGTGATGAAGTAAGGATTATTGCGCCTTCTTTGAGCTTAAAAATCATATCAGAAGAAAATATTCATCATGCTATAAAAATAATAGAAGCATTAGGGTTAAAAGTTACTTTTGGTAAAAACGTCAATGAAATAGACATGATGGGTTCTTCTTCCATAGCTGCGAGAATGGAAGATTTGCATGAAGCGTTTGCCGATAAGAATGTGAAAGCAATTTTAACAGTGATTGGCGGGTTTAATTCAAATCAATTACTCAAGCATATTGATTATGATTTAATTAAACAAAATCCCAAAATATTTTGCGGTTACTCTGATATCACTGCCTTACAAAATGCAATCTATTCTAAAACAGGGTTAGTGACCTATTCAGGACCTCATTTTAGTACATTTAGCATGAAAAAAGGATTTGAATATTCTTTAGAATATTTTAAAAAGATTTTCTTTCAAAAAAATATAATAAAAGTTTTTCCCTCAGACAAATGGTCAGATGATGCTTGGTTTTTAGATCAAGAAAACAGAACCTTTTATGATAATGAAGGATACTGGCCTATTCATGAAGGTAAAGCTAAAGGTACAATAGTAGGTGGCAGTTTGAGTACTTTTCAATTGCTTCATGGAACTGAATTCTTGCCATCCCTTGAAAATACTATTTTATTTATCGAAGCAGATTCTATCACAGAAGGTAATTGCGATGTGGCTGAGTTCGATAGAGATTTTCAATCACTCATGCATCAACCTAATTTTAATAAAGTTCAGAGCATATTAATCGGACGATTTGAAAAAAAATTCGATATGAATTTAGAAAAGTTAAAGTTTATTATTCATTCAAAACACGAATTAAAGAATATTCCTATTATAGCTAATGTAGATTTTGGCCATACCTTTCCTATGTTTACTTTTCCTATAGGTGGCATGTGCGAAATAAGTGTTTCTAAAGAAAAAGTAATGATTGAGATATTTGAGGTATAAAAATATGATTAGCTTCACTATTAACGGGACGGTTGTTTTTGATTTAGCATGGTTAGTAGATCCCTCTACATGGATAGGTAAGCTAGGCTTAACAATTGGGCTGCCAGTGTTAGCAAAAGTATTTTTTCAATCAGATTTTTACAGAAATATTTCACCGTTTTCAAAACGATATAATCAAAAGCTTCGTGCTGAAATTGAAACTAAATTACCCGATAATTTGCCTCATTTTCATTCTCAACAGCGAGTGCAAGTGTTTCCTTCTTTGAGTTTTGAAAGCATTGCCCATCTTAAGAAAGATGGTTTTCTTCATTTTGAAGAAACAGAAAAAATACCCTCTACTCCTTTTTCACCTGAAATGCCAATGAGCTTTCATATTACTATCCCAGCTACTCAAAATAAATATGAAATTTTTAATTCGGAAAGATTGGGGGCAGGTGCTTTTGGTGAGGCTTATATTGGGCAAGATAAAGCCACTGGGATTTGGGTTGCTGTTAAAATGCAACGTTTTACTAATACAGCAAAAGAACAAAATGTTTTGATAGAAAATAAGAATTTGTTAGCTGATAAAAAATTGCTTGGTCAAGCTATCTATGAAAAAAATGGTAAACCATGTCTTGTGTCTATTTTGCCACTATTTGTTAAAGACAACCCGATGCATTGTAATGTAAGCGAAAAAAAAGATTATTTAATCGCAGTAGCTTCTGCACTTAAGCAATTACATCAAAAAAACAAAATCCATAGTGATTTACATTTTGGAAATGTATGTTGGAATAAAGCTGAAGGGCTTGCTCATTTAATAGATTACGGTTCTATTGTTGATTCAGAAAATATGTTTGAAACAACATCCCATTATGTTCCTAAATTGCATTTACCACCTGAATCAATGTTTGGATTGGGCTTGTTGCATGTTAAAGCAAGCGACATTTTTTCTTTTGGCTGCATGACAGAAGGTTTATTTGAAAATACCCGTAATGAGCGATTAAGCACACTTATTTCTAGTATGAAGCATAAGTTGTTTTTTAGACGACCTTCTTTAGATAATATTATCCATGAATTAACTATGCTAAAATCTGCTGATAATATTGTTGAACAATCCAAGATGGCTCCTAATAGCAAAGATCAATTTACTTTAGATAATGCGCATGCAGAAATTGCACAATACAAATTGATTGCCCATCAGCTTGATATCGAAATTGCGAGGTTAAAAAATAGTTCTGAATTAGAGTTGAACTATGTTCAGTTGGCTATGATGATTAAAGAAAAAAACATTTATCAAAATTATATACAAGGTTTAATTGGGTTTATTGACTTGTTTCATCGTTTTGATATTCCAATGAGTAAGAATCATATTAATAAATTACATACAGAGATGAAACAATTAATAGAGCTCAATCCAGACTATCAACCTAAAATACCCTTTATAATAGATCAGCCTATAAATACTAATGCTGAGTTAATAATAGAAGATGTGCAAAATAATACATTTTTAATTCAGTTTCCAGTATTGACTCAAAATCACCAAGATCAACAACCTGGAGATTTATCAAATAAAAGAAAATTGGTAATCAAATAATCTTGATGAGAGCACAAATGAATAATAGTGAATTTTTACCTGAGGGATACAAAATTCGTCATGCCGAAATTACTGATGCCAAAGAAATTTTATTTGTCCATGCTCAAACTTGGAAGACAACTTACAATGGCATAATAGAACAAACATTTTTGGAGAGTTTAAACTCAGAAGAGAGATTAATTGCTAGAAAAAATAGACTTCTAGATAACACGCGTGTTTGTTTTGTGGTTCTTTATGAAAATCAAGTTGTGGGGTTTTGTGAGGTTGGTGCTGTCATTTTTCATGACAATCGTTATCTTTGGAAAGAACAATGGAAGCAATATGAGAATTTTGGTGAGATGTATACTCTCTATATTTTAAAAGAGCATCAAAAAAAAGGAATTGGAAAAGCGCTTTTTTATCAAGCTAAAAGTCAGTTAAAAAATAAAGGATTCACTACTTTTATTGCTTGGGTTCTTGAAGAAAATGATCAAGCACGTCAATTTTATGAGAAAAATGAAGGTGCTAAAGTCGATGAAACTTTTATGAAAATAGCAAATAAACATTATAAAGGAATCCTTTATCAATTTGATAACCATTAAAATTTTATATTAGATTTAAGAGGGAAAATGCGCTATCGATTTTATCGTGTCCATAAATATGTTTGCTACGAATTGTCAGAGTTTGACAGGCTTGCAGCAAAAACAAATTTTTTAGATGCATCAGCATGTCAATTTTTAAAAGAAAAATGGCATGCTTTAATTGGCCTTTTAACGCATCATGGTGCTTATGAAGATGAACATATTCATGAGCTTCTGCGTCAAAAAAATAGTCATATTCAATTAGACATAGAAAAAGAGCATCATAAGCAAGAAGAAAGCTTTAAAAACCTTAAAGCACAGCTAGAAAGCATTATGTTTCTTGAAAATAAAGAAGAAAAAATACTACAAGGTAATACATTTTATTTGAGTTATAGATTATTTTATAGTGAGATGTTGAAACATCTTTATGATGAAGAAATAATCATTCTGCCTGAACTTCAACGATTATATTCAGATAAAGAGCTAGCAGCTCTTCAAGCCAAAACATATGCCAAAATGGCTCCAGAACATATGCTGGGTATGCTAGATGTGGTTTTTCCGCATATGAATTTAGAAGATATCACTTTTTTTATTCACGAAATGAAAACAGCAGAGCCTCAAAAGTTCGAAATAGTCTGGTTGCAATTGCCAGATGCATATAAAAAAATAATTAATTCGGCGGTTATATAAACAGCCGAATTAATATCGAAATAGGATATGCTTATCCTGGATTAGAATGTGAAGGTGGCAGGGTATGATCGGAGCTCTCCTTCCTTTTTAATTCACATTTTTCATGACATTGACTACTATCTCTTACACCATAGTGGGCACCAGCACAACAACCTACAGCCCCTACAGTAAAGATAAAAAAGGTTGCAAAAGTCGCCAGTCCTTTTTTGCGAACAGATTTAGCTTCTTTTGAGGAGGTGGTATTAGTCATTGTTGCGGGTTCATTTGAAAGAGAAAGATCGGTTTCCGCTGGTGTTGTGATAGCTGTAGTTTTAAGTAAAATAGAAGCAGCATCACTTGCCATAAATGACAATCCAAACAAACTTATTATTAAAAATACGGTCCATATTAGAAAACCATGCAGACAACCATTAGCTTTGTGCAAAGAGCATGTATGATGATTAACTACTCTGCCACCTAGCCACCCTGATACAAACAGAACAAAATATCCTCCTATTAAAATCCAAGCAAAACTAGAAAAAGTAAGAATCATTTGACCAGTTGGATCTTTAGTAAATAACGATAGTCCTACGGCTAATGTTAATAAATTAAAAAGAAAAGTTAAACCTAATGCTACAATAGCACCGACTAAAACTGCATTCCACGAAATAGTTTTTTTACAAGGTGGACAATTTTCATTATGCATTTTTAACTCCTTACTACACTACAATTTGAAATAGAAAATGTTAAGAATTGAAGACAAGATATATAATCAGTAAAACAACAAAAGGTACCCCAAAAAGCCAGGCGATAAAATATTTAAACATTTCGTTTCTCCCTTTAGAGTTAATCAGGAGCAATAGGGGGATATCAACATTTTTTTAGATGCTAATAATATGAGTTTAGGTGCTATTCTGTCAAAATTTTGAATAAAACATTTTTGTTTAAAAATAAATAATAAGCATGTTTGTTGATAGGTCTTTAATGTTAAAGATCAAAAAGCAACTTTTCCCCTCAAAAAATTGTCTTAATTGCAATACAAAAGATTGTCGAAAGTATTTCCGGAGCCCTATACGATATGAGTGATAATAATGCTCCTAATGCACAAATACCCATTAGGGCAAATGTCAAACAAATTTTAGATTTGGAAGGACATGATATAGCCTTCAGTGAAGGAGTGACATTAAGAGGTGAGCCTGCACTAGTGATGACATTCCCATCAGCACAAGGTTACGATGCCTATATGCAAGCGCTTCAAGAAAAAGGAATATTTTTAACCTCTATCAGAGAATCAGTCGGTAATGGTGCCTACTCTATCAAATTAAATACGCGACAATGCGTAGATGTTATTCAAACCAATCAAGCCAATATTGAAGCGGAAGAACGACAACAATACGAATCGGCATTTAACGAAAAAACTGTTCGTAGCAAAAATCTAAAGGGCACTAAAAAAATTTCTAATTTTATTGCCGGTTCTATGGGTAACATAGTAGGTGGTGTTATTGATTTTGGAAAAGGCAAACCTTTTAAAGCTATTAAAAAATATGTAAGAGAAGAGTTGGAATCACCAGGCAGTAAATTGCGACGATTTGCTATGCCTATGGTTGTACATTCATTCAATATGGAAAAACCATCTGACCCTCCTTCAAATCTGGGAATTGATAAAGTTAATGTAAAAGTTAATTTACATAAAAAAGAGGTTTTTTTAAATACATATCAATACGAACCAGAAGCATTAAGATCAATTCCAGTATCAGATAAAAAATATGTGGTGCACTTTAATGGGAATGCAGAATTTGCAGCAGACAAAATACAAGAATCTATAGGTCAAGCCAAAGATCTTAATTATGTGTCAGTTGCATTCGATTATCCCGGTGTAGGCAAACCAAAAGAAGATAGAGCAAAAAACACCAAAGATTTAGTACAAGCGGGTATTGCCCAAGTAAAGGACTTGATTAAAGCAGGTGCAAAACCCGAAAATATTGTGTTAGATGGCCATTCATTGGGAGGGGCAGTTGCAACATTAGTTGCTGCACAACTTCACAAAGAAGGGTTGAAGGTGCATTTAATTAATGGACGGTCTTTTTCTAAGTTAAGCACTGAGACTGATGTATTTTTAAATAAAAATGCAGGCACATTGGCGGGACAAATGGCAGGTAAAGAAAACCCTGATGGTTCTGTCAAAGTGAATACAAAAGTTCAGGCTGTAGCTCCTTTATTGGGTAAAATAGCAAAAGCAGGTATTAAAGCGGCTGGTTTAGAAATGAATGCAGCAAAAGCCTATAAGAGCATACCCTCGCAATACAAAACATGTTATTTTGCTCAAAAAGATGAGATTATTCCTTTTAAGGCTTCTTTAGCAAAAGCAGTGGGTGTTAAAAAAGATGATGAGAATAAAGGGTTTTCATGCAGTGAAGGCGTGAAAGCAGAAGCAGGTGGACACAATAATTCTGCAAATGAAATAGTTAATCGAGTTGTAAAACAAGAAGCAGATTTTGGCACGCTCTATCAAACTGCATCAGATTTTAAAACAGATTTCATGAAAAAAGCTTTTAATATTAGTATTGAAGATAATAAAAAATTACATAAAAGTCATTCTGATGATGTTGAATTGGCATTTAAACCTATGGTCAATAAAAAAAATGAAGTAAAAATAAAAGAAAAAGATCCTATTGATTTTCCGAGTACTTTTTTGCCACTCGATCATCAACTTCAATCGATAGAAAGAGATGCTCGTCATAAAGATCAAGAAAAAAAATCAGAGCAATCTGATAAGCTAAATAAACGTAAATCCACAGGGCCAGGATCTTAAATATAAAGATGGATATTCATAAATATTTTTACATTTAATTTCAGATAGCTATAATAATCCAAATGCTTGGATTATTTTAAATTTTAGGTTTTTTTGATGCGCTTTCCTATCTTTTCTGCACTTTTAATGTTGTTTAGCTTAATTTTATTAACCAGTTGTACTTCTTTGGAATTTTCCAAACACCAAGTACCTTTTAAGCCGCCAATCCCAGAATACCAAAATATTCAAGTGGCCTTAGTATTAGGTGGAGGAGGTTCTAGAGGATTGGCACATGTTGGTGTGATAGAAGAATTAGTGGCAGCGGGAATCCACCCTGATTTAATCGTTGGGTGTAGTGCGGGTGCTATTGTCGGGGCATTATATGCCGATCAACCCGACATTACGCGTATTAAACGTTTACTCATTAATAAAAAACGCGAACATCTTTTAGATTTATCGATAGAGCATTTACCTTATGGCGTGTCTAGTGGGTTATTTTTAAGAAGATTTTTATCTGAACATCTTAAGGCTGACAGATTTAATGAATTGAACATTCCATTTGTGGCGGTAGCCACTAATTTAGAATTCGGAGATATGGTGACATTTGGCACTGGTAGGCTTATCCCAGCCATTCGAGCATCAGCAGCTTACCCTGGTGTATTTTTACCCATTCAAATTGCAGGTCAATATTTTGTCGATGGTGCGGTTTCTAACCCTGTCCCTGTTGAAGTGGCCAAAAAAATGGGGGCTAAATTTATTATTGCTGTCGATTTAAGTGGTGAGCTAACCGACACCTTGCCTAATCATATGTTAGGTGTGATGAGACGAAGCATTGAAATTAGTTATATTCATCAAAGCCGAATTGCTTCTGAAACAGCAGATGTCTTAATTAAAATACCATTGAAAAATGTCGGTACATTTGATGACAATGTGAATCAAAAAACCTATGAATTAGGCAGAGAAATGGGCAAAAAATTTGCGCCAGAAATCAAAAGAAAATTACCTGCTATAAAA
>CAYSTH010000092.1:0-8568 GCA_964433995.1 uncultured Francisellaceae bacterium
GTGACATTAAAATGGATTCTGTTCGGCCACCAGACTGTAACCCAAATAATGTGCCTCTGTCGTAAATTAAATTAAACTCAACATACCTGCCACGGCGATATAATTGAAAATTTCGATGTTGTTGTGTGAAATCAGTATTTTTGCGTTTTTCAATAATCGGCACATACGCCGTCAAAAAATGGTCTCCCACCGATTTTAAAAAGGCAAAACATTTTTCAAAATCCCACCCAAAGGTGTCTTGATTTAAATCGTCAAAAAATAACCCACCTATTCCTCTAGGTTCTTGACGGTGTTTTAAATAAAAATAATCATCTGCCCATTTTTTATATCGAGGATAAATATCAATACCAAAAGGCTCGCAAGCTTGTTTAGCCATTTGATGCCAATATTGACAATCTTCTTCAAAACCATAATAGGGCGTTAAATCAAAGCCGCCCCCAAACCACCAAATAGGCTCAGCACCTTCTTTTTCGGCAATAAAAAAACGCACATTCATATGTGCCGTGGGTGCAAAAGGGTTAAGTGGATGAAACACACCAGAAACACCCAGTGCCTCAAAGCGCCTGCCCGCTAATTCAGGTCTATGCGCTGTCGCAGACGGTGGTAGGTTATCGCCAGTCACATGAGAAAAATTAATGCCAGCACCTTCAAATACCAAGCCCTCTCGCAACACACGAGATTGTCCACCACCGCCTTCAGGACGCACCCAATTATCTTCTAAAAAAGTTTTACCACCCTCTACGATAGATAATTTATTTGAGATAGTCTGTTGGAGATCGACAAGATAAGCTTTAACTAAAGATATGTTGACTGACATAATCTATAAACCTTACTAACAGCGCCTTTGTATTTTGAAGGTATTATATGTCATTAAACTATGTTTAAAACAGGAAAAAATGCGATGAAGAATATTTTTGTGGTTATTTTGAGATATATTGTGCCTATAGAAACCATAGATTTACACCGACAGGCTCATTTAAGCTTTTTAGATAATCTATATGCCCAGGGCATATTTATCACATCAGGCACGCAACAACCTCGTTCAGGCGGTATTATGCTGGCCAAATCCGATAGCCGAGCTGCACTTAAAGATATATTAAAAGACGACCCTTTTTACCAACATAACCTGGCCGAATATCAAATTTTTGAGTTTACACCAACACGATATTCTGACCAATTTAAAGCTATTCTAGAAGCATGATTTAGGGAGATAGTGGGCACACGCTTTTTGCTACACTGCCCTCCTACGCTAAAGCTTCGGAGGACAAGAAGTGTCGCAAGACAAGTCGCATTTTGCCCACCCTACCGTTAGCTTTTAAGGGGGCGACATCCCAGGTTTTTTGCGAGGAATCCCTACTAATTGTTCTGCTTTTTCTTGTTCTTTTTTAACTTCATTTTTAATATCTTTGGGTAGACTATCCGTTAATTTATCGGCTAATTTTATGACTTCCTTAGCTATTTTTTTAATGTCAGGATCGTGAATTTTACCTAAATCTTGCGCTAAAATTTCAGCCTCTGGTTTAATCAAACTTAAATTAGGCAATAACATATCAATATTAGGTGGGCTTTCTTTTAAATAACCGTATATTTTATCTATTTTAGTTCGCAAAGAATTGATACTGTTAATAGTATTGCAAATTGACATCAATTCATTATCCACACTGAATCGATATTTATCTTCATAATGATGCAGTGCATTAATAACGGGCTGATCTCGACTACCTTGTGTTTCCGGATAACGATGCGCTGCTGCAATGAAATCCCCTACTAAAGCATGTGTATTACTCGCCAAAGTTGGTCTATTATATTTTCTTATCTCTTCTGCTGTTGGAAAAGACTCCGAAAAAACATCTGAGGCTTTACCATACTTATTGTTAGCGTAAGTTACTAATTTCTGAGCATATTGACCAAATTCTTGTTGGAGCGCTTTTTGAGAAGATTTTGAAGAGCCATGGCTTAAATCAGAGCGAAAAACCACTGGTGCCCTTTCACGAAAATGGGCAGATTTTCCTGTTATGCCTCTCACCATTTTATCCATGATTTTCCGGGGTCGAAAAACGCGCTTTTTATTTTCGGCAGGCGTCTCTGGTTGAGGTATTTTTTGAATGATTCCTTCTATTGCTCCTATTACGTTCTCTTTTCTTAATTGTTCCATTTTTTGTTGTGAAGAAGGTAGTTTTTCTTTTTTAATTACTCCCGCTTGAATTAATCTTTGATCAAGATCGTTCTGAACATACGCATTAAAGCGATTCAGTTTTTTAGTCAATTCTTGGTTAAATTTTAGAGAATCAACAGATTTACCTTGTTGTTCTTGTTTGATTTGTTCATGCATGAATGTGATGATTTTATCAAAGGCTTTTTTCTCATCTACTTTCAGCACTCTATAAGCTTCAGAGTTCAAAAAACGCTGTAATGAAACAATCGCTTCATCAATTGCATTTGCTTCAGGTGTATCTGCCATTTAAGAGTCCTCTGCAAAAATTTATCATTTGCTTATAAAGCAACGACAAATATTGCAGAGATAAGTTCCTTTAATTGGGCATACCATTATTGACCCATCAGCAAACATAAACCGTAGTGATTAAGTCCATATGTGGAGGATAAGAGAAGTATCGTAAATCATATCAAGAAAAGGATCAGTCGGTATTAAATCTTGAGGGGTGAAAACTAAATCTATTTTTTGATCGCCTAGCTTTTGCTTTAGATTAACTAAGATAGTTAATTTTTTATCTAATGCTTGTTCATAAAGAAGTTTATTAGTAAAAACAAGGAGCAAATCAATATCGCCTCCTTTTGCTTTATCATTTGCTCTACTACCAAATAGTCTTAATTCTGAACCAGTAAGAACAAGATGAGCATCAAACACATGAATAATGTGTTCAATTTCTTCAGTTGATAGACGCATATTGTTGTTTTAAAACTAAAAGTTTAGGACAGTAATGACGGAGTTTTTCTAAAAAATCCATTAAGCCTTTATCATTATATTCATGTGCCGCAATATTTCTGAGCTCACGTAACATTAACCACTCTGCTGTATCTGTAATTAAGTTTATTTTTTCGGCCTGATTTAAATAATCCCTTAAAGTGCCATCAAAGCCTGGATCACTGAATTTGATTTGCGCTTTTAATACCCGCATGAGAAAAATATCTACCACTCGACTAAACCTTGCGGCAAAACTCTCCCAGGTTTCTAAGGTTTCCTCATCAAGTTCTGCCGGATTAGTAGGTAAAACCAACACTTTTTGATAGCTATAGTCTAAATGATCTAAGGCCTTTAATAATTGCAATTGAATAGTTTGCAAATATTTCTGTTTTTTGTCCATCATTATTCGTTTTCTGCCAACTCTTCTTCTGTTTCGTAAGGCTCGGCAAACTTACATTCTTTTTGTGGACAAACACGTTCAGTACCTTTGCGCTTGGTCACCTTAATGGTCGTAATAGGCCATTCGCAAGTAGGGCAAGGCTGATTAATGGGTTCATTCCAAATGGCATATTTGCAATCAGGATAGCGAGCACAAGAATAAAATATTTTACCGTAACGAGATTTACGTTTTAAAATGGTGCCTTGCTTACATTCTGGGCATTCTACTTTTGTGTCTTGCGGTTTTTCTAATGGCTCAATATGTTTACAGTCGGGATAACCACTGCATCCAATAAATTTACCATATTTACCCTGTTTTATTTGCAAAGGTTTTTGACACTCAGGACAAGATTTATCCATCGCTTCAGCTTCTGGCTCAGCCTCTTCATTTAAAGAACGCGTAAAATCGCAATCGGGGTAAGTGGTACATCCGACAAAACGACCACGTTTACCTAGTCGTATAGAGAGAGGATTACCACATTTAGGGCATGCTTCGTCGAGCTGCTCTTGTGTGACGTCTTTACGCTGCACCGAAGTTTCTGTTGTTTTCACCAATTCGGTAAAGGGTTCCCAGAATGTTTTTAAAACAGGTTTATATTGTTTTTCACCACGGGAAATGGCATCTAACTCATCTTCTAAACGAGCAGTAAATTCATAATCAACATATTGTGTAAAGTAATTGGTTAAAAACTTATTCACAATTCTGCCCACATCGGTAGGATAGAATCGCTTAGTTTCTAAATAAACATATTCGCGATTTTGTAAAGTCGAAATAATAGAGGCATAAGTAGAAGGTCTGCCTATACCGAATTCTTCTAAAGCTTTAACCAATGTCGCCTCAGAGAAACGAGGGGGTGGCTCTGTGAAATGTTGCTCGCCAACGACATCATTCACCTTAATGGTTTCGCCTTCTTTCATTGCCGGTAGCATTTTTTGATCGGGTTCTTTCTTCGCGTCGTCGGTGCTTTCTTCATACACTTTCATAAACCCTGGGTCTACCACTACCGAACCATTGGCTCTAAATAAATGATTTTCACCGCATTGCAAATCTACCGCAACAGTATCAAGCGTGGCTGATTCCATTTGACAAGCCACTGTGCGCTTCCAAATAAGGTTATATAACTTCCATTGCTCTGGTGTTAAATAACTTTTAATATTTTCAGGCAAAATTTTAGCACTGGTCGGCCTAATGGCTTCATGTGCTTCTTGCGCATTTTTAGATTTGGTTTTATAAGTTCTAGGTTCAGCTGGTAGTGCTGCTTGGCCATATTTATCAAGAATGACTTCACGTAATTCTTCTATAGCCGTTTGGGATAAATTCACCGAATCGGTACGCATATAACTAATTAAACCGGTGCTGCCTTCTCCAACATCGATACCTTCATATAATTGCTGCGCAATACGCATGGTGCGCTGCGTGCCAAACCCCATTTTACGTGAGGCTTCTTGTTGCAATGTGGAGGTGGTAAAAGGGGCCGCAGGATTTTTCTTGCGCTTTTTCTTATCGACCTTAGTGACCAATAACTTACCATTAGCAGCTTTTGTTAATGTTGCGACAGCTGTATCCGATTCTTGTTGATTGGTAAAACTAAATTGCTGAATTTTTTCGCCATTAAGCTGAGTCAGTTTGGCATTAAAATCCAACTTGGCATGATGTAACTGCGCTTCAATTGTCCAATATTCTTGTGAGATAAATTTTTCGATATCTAATTCACGTTCAACGATTAATCTCAGAGCTGGAGACTGAACACGCCCTGCAGATAAGCCTCTTCGAATTTTTTTCCAAAGTAATGGAGAAAGATTGAAGCCCACTAAATAATCTAATGCACGTCTTGCTTGCTGTGCGTTTACTAAATCATCAGATAATGCTCTTGGGTGCTCAACGGCTTCAATAATAGCGGCTTTGGTGACTTCATAAAACACCACTCTGCCGACGGTTTTACCTTCAAGTAAACCTTTTTCTTTCATTAATTCTAACAAATGAAAAGAAATGGCTTCTCCTTCCCTATCTGGATCCGTTGCCAGCAATAATTCGTTGGCATTTGCCAGTGCTTTACTGATAGCGTCAATATGTTTTGTGTTTTTTTCAACAGGCACATAGCGCATGGCAAAATCATTTGCGGGATCCACTGCCCCTTCTTTGGGTAAAAGATCCCGAACGTGACCGTACGAAGCCAATACCTGGTAATTTTTGCCCAGGTATTTTTTAATTGTCTTCGCTTTGGCTGGTGATTCTACAATCACAAGCTTATTTGCCATAACTTTAAAACCCTATTTCAATCTATAAAATTATTAATGTACCCAAATATCTTTGGGATCAATGTCAAAAACCATCTCTTCAATTTCAGGTAAATGATCATCCATTTCTTTGGTATTCATTAGCACTAAACCCACAATTCGCTTAAATGTTTTTAAGCTTAATGTGACTTGTTCTAAATCTAGACGCATCACCGCATCTAAAATTCTTTCTCTTAAGACTTGAGAGATAACCTTTGCAGATTCAAGTTTGATTAAAAAACCTCTGGCTTCTACATCAAGCCTTTGCTGTTCTGCTTCAGAAAATACCCTCATGGACGCATTTGAAGCAGACCATGTTATTTCGTCTTCTTTCAAACCACCTAACCAATCAAAAGCTTTGGTTATTTCATCAAAATCGAACCCTGCTTCCTCAAGCTCATCTGCAAGGCTTTGATCATCTTGATCAATGCCTGCTTGTGGACCTAGATAGTTGTCAAATAAAAAAACTAAGACGTCTAACATATTTTCTTTCATAATATCCACCTAATATCCACTTATGGGTTACGGACATAGCCACCCGGCACAGAGAGGATCTTATCTGTCAACTCAAGTGCTAATAGCATTGAGGAAACTTCCTCCGCCGTCAATCCCGATCGTTCAATTATGGTATCCACTGAGGTACATTCGAACCCAATTTGGGCAAGAACTTGTGTTTCTTGGGGATTAGTGTCTCCTGTAAAGTTAAAAGTATGTTGAATTAAAGGCTGATCAGTATTAGTTTGTTGAATTTCTTCTTTTTTTGTATCACAACCATCGCTGTGATTAAAATTCACATATTTGGATAAGGGCAATAGTTCTTGCAATATATCTTCTGCTTCCTCAACCAGCTTGGCTCCTTCTTTTATCAGCTGGTGGCAGCCTTTGGCAAGGGGGTTATGAGGGGAACCAGGTATCGCAAAAACGTCTCTACCCTGATCGATGGCATATTTGGCTGTAATCAAAGAACCGCTATTTAAGGCTGCTTCTACCACCAAAACCCCCATGCTTAAACCACTGATTAAGCGATTTCTCCTAGGAAAAAACTCTCTTCGTGGTGATGTTCCCATGGGAAACTCAGAAACTAATGCTCCACCATTATCAATCATCTGCTTAGCGAGACTAATATGGCTACTCGGATAGATTTTATCAAGGCCACTGCCAATCACCCCAATCGTGCGACCGCCCCCAGTTAAGGCACCTCGATGAGCAGCACCGTCAATGCCAACAGCAAGGCCACTGGTAATTACTAAACGCTTGCTGACTAAATACTTGGCAAATTGAAAGGCCATTTCGTTCCCCATCGGGGTTGGATTTCGTGACCCTACCATCGCCAATTGCGCATGAGACAAAATATCCACATCACCTTCTACAAATAATAATGGCGGTGGGTTCACAATTTGTTTGAGTAAAATCGGGTAGGCAACTTGGTTATACCTAATGATATGTGCATGAGGTTTGTTTAAAAAAGCCAAATCTTGATCAACCGCTGCCCAGTTAGGTTGAATGCTTTTTACACCTACTTTTTTTAAAAAGTTTTGTAGCTCAGAAACAGGCTGTTGATGTTGGAATAAGCTCGATAATTGCCCAAATGTCTGATGTAAGTGCTGAAAATGTTTAGGCCCTATCCCTGCGTAGCGATTTAACACTAACCAATATGGCAATTCTTGCTGCTCATCCTTTGATGGGGTGATAGTTAGCACAACATTGCCCTCCCTCTTATTTTATTGTGGTGCAAAATAGCCGAAGGGGCAATTCTAGGGGCTTGCAACACTGTCTAGCAAATAAATTGGCTGAGTCGCTTTCACAACTAAACCATAACTCACTTTATCAAATACATTGAATATTAACAGCTGACCTGCATTTTCTTTTGGTAATGTTACTGAAGCATCTTGCGCTTGATGCAAAATAGCGAGCACTTCTCCAGGTCGACGAAACTTATCTTTACCACCTGTTACTGTCACAATTTGATATTGGCCAATTTGACTCACGCCATCTATCACATCAATAATTTCACCTTTAGCTAAGGCTTTGTTACTTGGTTTTTTGGGTAAAAAATAAGGATGTATCTGTCTGTTGCTCACCGCTCTTAATAAATCCCCTACCGCCATTTCACGATAGCTCTTAATAATTTTTAGTGTACCAACTTGATTACTGGAAATTTTCACTACTTCTGCTTCACCTATCACTTGTGCTTCTGTGCCTAAATATTTGTTTGTCTGAGGGCGTATCAAATCTTTGCCATTTCTATACACCATTAAGATAGACCCAATCGGATAATCAATAGGGGCAGCATAAGCCATATCGCCTTCACCAATCACCAGATGCTCGCCTTTTAAGGCTTTAATAGTCGGAATGGAGGAATCCTCATCACAATGTTTGTTTAGAACCATAGATTGATCTAAAAAAGGTTTGATTTTTGATAATGGTATAATTGGTATAGGCGCAATATTTTTGCTACTGCGTTTTTTAGGGTGCAATTTGCCCGTTCCAACAGCTTCACGACTCACTTGTGAACGAATTTTGATTTTTTGTTTACCACTCTCTCTACTGATAATGATTTCATCACCTGGATAAATTAAATAAGGTGCATCTAAATTAGGATTTTCAGCTACTAACTCTTGCCAAAGCCAAGGAGAATGTAATTTTTCTTCCGCAATCTGCCATAAAGTATCTCCTGGCTTAACACGATAAATTTCTTCACTTTCTATCGTATGACCAAGCGCTATACTCATAAAATTAAGCGATATCGTGATAATGCCTGCAAGGAGATACCTCCTTTGTTTGTTTTGTGTCTTCACTTGATATCCCTTAATTTACGTTGTTTAACTTGCGAATATTGAGTTAGTAATTTAATATTCAGCTTATTTTCTGATTTACTTACCTAGATCTAGTGCTTAATACTTAGCTTAGTAAAAAAAGCACACTGAAGA
>CAYSTH010000093.1:0-8551 GCA_964433995.1 uncultured Francisellaceae bacterium
TTCATCTGCTTGATAGACAACAAATGTTGTTTCTTCATAATCGACTTCTTTTCCTTTTCCTAGCATTCTCTGTGAGCCATTGGCCTTAATTTTGATTTTATATTCTTTTTCAATTCCATTTTTTACATCAAGATATTTTACGCCATGTTGATTTTCACCATATGGGTTAATGGAATCGACTGACAATTGATTTTGGTTTTGTGCATCGGTATAACATACATTTAAAAAAGATTGAAATTGTGGTAGCTTTTTAATTGCTAAAAATCTTTTACTTCTAGAAGAACAGTGATTTTTTATCATCACCAAATCAGTATAACTAGCGTCTATTCCTGCTATTTTTTTTAATTCTGCTCTATCAACATGAAAAGCTTCATGATCATTGTTCTTATTTAAAGCTTTTTCTTCTGTGGGCGTTATTTCTTGATACTCTGATTTATCTACTTTGCCTTTTTTTATGGGTTGTCTTTTATTTTGGTTTTTATAAGAATATAAAGATAAATAATGTATTTGTGGTGTGAGTGATTCTTCGACCTCTGAAATACTTTGTAGTGTAGAATCGGTTTTTGATACCAATTTTGCAGATTCTGATACATGGCGTATTTTTTGAATACATTCTAGTACATTCATCACTTGGTTATTAGACAATAAATGTAGATGCTCAACAAAGAGTTTTTCTTGATCAAACTTTAATTCAACGGGAAGTTCTTTCTTTATCCTTGAAGAAACAACGCCTATTTTTTCATAGGTAGCTTCTAGGCGTCTTTGCTCAAAATGAATTAAAACATATGAGCTTAAACCTAATTCTGATATCTCCCATTCTAATTTTTTCAAAAATTCATTTATTTTGATGTTTTCATGACCTATCAAAAAGGTTTTGTCAAAAGGAAAAAGATCAATAAGTGCTTTTGATTCATTAAATAATTCCGCCTCAATTATTTTAATAACATAATCGATTAAAGATATTGTGTTGATATTTTCTACAGTGGGGAAAAGAACTCCTAATTCATATGCTTTAATTTGCTCTAACCAACGTATCAAATCGTTTGGTTGACTTGATGTCATTAATGCTTTTGTTACATGATTGAACGCTTGTAAAACAAGTATTTTATGTGCTCTACCTTTGAAAGTATCATAAAATAGTTTACCGCAAGGCTCTACCCTCATGATTAAAATACTTTGTTCTAATTCTCTTTTTGCTAATTTAGGTTGGTTATTTTCATTGTAAGCATGAATTAAAAAAGCATGTAAAATAAATTCTAATCTTAAAAAAGGTTTATATCCTCCTGATATTCTTTTTAAATCATTTTTAGATTTAATGGTTTTAATAAGCGCAAGAAAAACATTTAATAATTCTATTTTTTCAGCCACCGAAAGCGATTTCATGTGTAAATAAACATATAAAGTAATCATGGAATAATAGTCTATTTTTTGAATAGAACTCAAAAAATCTTGGTATGACTTTTGTAAGAAAATCAACGCATTTGGTTCTCTAACAGGAAGCCCTTGACGAAATATTTTATCTAATTTAACCCATTTAACAAATAAAGATTTTAAAGACCTTTCATTACTTTTTGCTATTTCTTTAAAATCTTCTCCTGATAGCTTCAGCTGATCAACTTTATTTGGATCAGCAAGATGTAAGTGAACAGTGGTTAATTCAGAAGCAAGAATGGTAAAATCCATTAAATTTGTATTTTCAGATATGGTTGTGTTTAAAATATCTTTTAGTTGATCAACAAATTTTTTGTCTTCTGATTTTATCTCGGTACTAGCGATTAACCCTCGATGGTGGTTTTGTTTAACATCCGAATGCATAGATAGCGTATCTAAAACTTCGACTAAAAACAAACTGTCATCACTATCTACCTGAACCTTTTTTTGCCGGCATTCTATATATTGACTCATTCCTGCTGCCATTTTAAAACAGGGTAATTGTGTGTTCAAATAGGCTTTAAAATCATCCCTAAAATAAAAATATTGAAATGTTTTTTCATCTTGTTGCAAAATAGGCAAAACGATTTCAGCACCATCTGGAAGATCATCATAAAAAACCTTCAAGCTATTGGGTAATTCTTTAAAAAATAATCCTGGTCCGGTACTCAATAATACATCTAACAATAACTTAAAAGGCGCTTTTTGAATATTCAACTCTAAAGTAACTTCTTTCAGGGTCTCAAAAATATCATGACAGTATGCTTTTTTTTCTGGTAAAAGATATAATTGATAATAGAAATCATGATGTGGTGTTTTATTTAATAAAAGAGTGAACACTTTAATAATATTTTGAGCAAACATATATTTTTTATCAAAGAGATCTTGATATTCTTTATCTTGTATAACCGGTGTTAAATTTAACTTGGCTCTTAAATAGTTAACAAATTTCTTCCCTGTAAAGAAATCTAAATATCGATTAACGGCAATATCAAATGAAGCAAGACAACTTTTCTCTTTCACTCTAATATGTGGTGCGTTTTTTTCGATTAAAAAATCTAAAGCTTTAGCATTGAAAATATCTGCTGCAGCTTGCATGGGATTTTTTTTGAATAATGTTTCATGTTGGAAGTATTCGGGTTGGAATTGTGAATGAGAACACATTAGCTCTAATGCTTCTTGATTATGACAAACAATTGCTGAAAATACAGGAGAATCAGAACTTATGACAAAATGCTGTTTTATGTCTTTTTGTAAAAAAATCTCCTGTATACAGCGATTTGCTTTATAATTAAAAAACCATGCATGAAAAGCAATTGAATTAGAACAAGTATCTTTTAACCCTAGATCAACTAACAAACGATATAAATCCACATCATCATCGTAAAAACATATCTCATAAAAATATCGAATAAACTCAGATTGATAATTAAACGTAAACCCCATTAAATCATTTACATCGAAACTTTGATCATTTTGTTTTCTATTGCGTAAATTCAGCCCCAATAACTCAAGTTTTTTTTGTTTGTCTTGAGTTTTAGAATAAACATAATTTAAAAATGCCGTTTCTGTTTTCCTGAGTTCTTTTTTGTTTAAACTCAACTTTGCTTTTTTAGAACAATCCATATGCACCTCAAATTTTAAATTTTTAAACAGTTCTTGAACTTAAATAACCCCAAAAGAATAATCGCACTCATCGTTATTAGGTATGAAATATAGCCTGTGTAAAAAATACCAAACAAAATGGTGATAAATGAACCTGTGCCCATCATAGAGGTATAAAAAACCGATGCCGTGATGCCTTTTTCTCCGCTGGCTGTATTAAAAGCCAAACGATTGAGCGGCGCACTTAATAAGCCAAAACCAAAAGCATAAATGGCCATGCCTAAAATTAAAAAGAAAATCGTATTTTTGTAATATAAAAAGCAGCATAAGATCATGATGCTCAATAATGCTAACCATGCTCCCATTTTAATAAATTGATTAAAATTCAGCCTGTCTCCTAATTTTCGCACTACTTGTGTAGCAAGAATAAATGCCCCAAAAATAGGTATTTGTAACAACCCAAATAATTTAGGAGAAATGCCATTATCTGTCATTAATAAAAAAGGAGAAGCCACTATCCATAACATAAGAGCAGAGTAAAATAATCCAAAAGAAAAACAATAACCTATGAATTTCTTATTTTTCAGCAAAAACCAATAATCCTTTGCCATTTTTTTGAAATCAAAAGAAAGTGAAGGTGCTTTAACTTTGTTTTTGGGCATGAAAAAATAAAGCCCTATCAAACATAAAGCCGCCATCCAAAATATGACCGAAAAAATGGTTCGCCAATCATATAAGGAAACCACATACCCGCCTATTAAGGGGCCTATCATCGGTGCTGTCACAGACAACCCACTCATCAGGGCTAAAATACTAACCGCTTCTTTATCTTGATAGGTTTCATGGATGCATGCATACCCTGCTATCATCATACTACAAACCCCTATTCCCTGAAAAAATCGGGCCATCATAAATATCTCTATGATATTTGTATAAACACAAACCAAGCAGGATAAAAGAAACAACAAACCACCATAAAACAATACTGTTCTACGACCATATAGATCTGATAACGGGCCTAAAATAACTTGGGCAATTGCACCACCCAATAGCCAAGCAGAAAGCGTATATTGGACAAATTCTTCTGTCACCAGAAAAGTGTTGGCGATAGCTGGAAATGCCGGCGTATACATATCGTTAGACATATATAGCGCGAACTCATAGAGCATCAAAAAGATAGGAAATATGTAAGAAATCATTGCAGTTTACCTGTATTTGCCGATTAACCAAGGGTACATTTGCAATCTTTTAAAACAGAATAAAAACGACTTTTCGAGAGAATATCTCAAAAAGAAAAATGTTTAAATGATGATTTTAAAAGATGGTATATGTGCCCGAAGGCTAAACTGCAAGAATCATGGTAAACCTTAAATGTATTAAATAACTTATAGACCCATAGCTTAGGTGACTTTAATAAAATATGCAAGTTTTGTCATCGCTTACCTTAAAATGACCTCCTGAGCGATTCTCAAGAGGCTTTTAATCGATTACTCATCATTTTACCTACTTCTGGTGTAATGGCTTCTGCCCAATAACCCATCAGCGGTTTAAAATAAGTTTCTAGTGTTGTCGTAGAAACACCTTGCGTTAGTAATTGCGGAATACGAACAATTAATTCGGCGCTGATAGTATCACGAGGATAATGATAAATTAAGCTATGTAATTCATTTAAAACCAAATATTCTTCTTCAGAAACCTTTAGCTGCGTTGCTATAACATTATCTTCTTCTGTTACCAACGTATCTAGTAACTCCGACCTTTTAATCGCAATCATAATATTTTCAGCCGTATTAAATGGTAAAAGGTCGACATTTTCTTCAAGCATGAGTTTTTGAGCCAGATTTTTAAATACGGCAATTTCAGCTTGTTCGTAAAGAGCATGTTGACTTTCGTCTGTTTTGAAAAACGGTTTACAGTCATTTTTGAAAAGCCTATTTATCACTGCATGACTAGATTCATGAATAAATGCGGGGACAAAAATATTTCTTGCTTGGCCATCTTGTTCACTCTTAAAGGTCACCACATTAAATTCAGGAGAATAGTACCCTTTTCTGTTGACGGCATCTGTTTCTTTATCGATAGAATGTTGCGTCATTTCTTCGGTATTTTGGCAATGTACAAATTTTAAGGGCTCTTCACGATGCACCGCGTACGATGCCCCTTTTAAGGTATAATGGCTATCTGAAGGCACTGCAGAAAATGCATTTCCTCCATCAACGCTAGCGGCTAAAGCCTTAACAATATCTGTCGAATAGCTAAATTTTGAATAAATATCTAACGCTTGACTAAGCTCGTATGCGGTTGCTTCAGGGTTAGCGCTATAAGTTCGGCTCAAGATAATATCATTGATTGAATTTTGTGATGTTGTACTTAAATTTTTGCACGGTTGATTTTGAATAAATGGGTATTGTTCAATTATTTTATCACCAAAATAATCTAATATTTCAGGTGACAAATTTTTATCAGCATCTATTTGATTGTCAAACAGCTCGGCCGCTTCTGAAAAACTCAGATCAGGTTTTTCTGGGTTATAAGAAAACTGAACCTGATGAATAAGGATGGTATCTATATTGTTCGTCTCTTGAGATTTTTCTGTTGTGCTAGAGGATACAATCGCTTTGTTTTTTATGTGCTCTAGTGTCAGAGCAGAGATTTTATTTAATAAAGACGGCGTATAAACACTTATCATTTCTGTCAAATTTATATGGGGCAAACCACTTAAAGCTACCTTCGAATCATATTCTTCCCTATCTTTTATAAAAAGATTTGTGTAAGTGGCATTAACAGCAGCTGCTTTTACACTTAAGCGTTGGTTTTCAACTTTGTTTTGCGGTGCAAATTGTGCATCTAACTTTTGCATCAGTAGTACAAAATCATCGTCTTTCGCGTTAAATGTCGTGATATTATTGGTCAACCCAGAAATTTCTGGCGGCAAATAATTATTCTGTTGATAAGTAGACACTAAATTATTCAACGAATAAGACAATGTTTCAGACAGATATCCAATGGCATTGGACACATTCGATGTCATCTTATCGAACCCTTCTCTTAACAGAGCGCCTAACTTATACATAGGCTGATTTTCAAGCCTATAATGAGGCGAATAAGGGTTATTACTCTCTGAAAAATTGAGGCCAAAGTCATTTGATGTGTAAGGGCTGACATAAGACATATTGTGCATAGTCACTGATGCATTAAAATCCATAATATCCTCAATTTTTCAATTAATTTTGACTTTGCGCATTGTAGCGCAAAAAGCTTTCACACAGTGTATTCTGCGTCTATTAATTGTGAGGTTTTGTCATATATAATGTGTTTTAAATGTGTATATGCATAAAATATCCCTTTCTTTATTTTTAGTTAAAATGATACTATAATATTACTTATGATTAAAAAACGAGACTAAGTGACATTATGATATCACTTTTAACGCCAGCTGAAGCATTAAAACACATCGCTTTTTTAATGCGCCAACAGAGACTTCACTTAAATATCACTCAGGCAAATTTAGCTGAAAAAGCGAGCGTTAATCTAGCGACTCTACGCAAATTTGAGCGCACAGGCAAAATTTCTTTAGAATCTTTTATCAAAATCGTTTTTGTATTAGAAATGCTCGATAAAGTAATGGAAGCTTTAAAAACACCTGAACACGCTTTTACCACTCTTGATGAATTATTGAATTCAAATAGCCCTAAACTTACAAGAAAAAAAGCTTCTCCACATGAAAAGTAAGATGACATCCATTTCCCTCCTTCACGTTAATTTAGATATTGAAGCAGAAAAAACACCCTTATTGGTTGGTAGATTAGCCATACAAAATAGTCGTATTTATTTTGAATATGATGCTTCTTTTATAAAAAGAGATCTTAATATTTCACCGTTTAAGCTGCCTCTTCGTTCAGGTTTGCAAAGTTTCGATCCTTTTTTATTTGAAGGGCTGGCCGGGGTGTTCAATGACAGTTTGCCTGATGGCTGGGGAAGATTATTACTGGATCGTAGCCTGAGATCGAAAGGCATTGACCCCAATTCTTTTTCTGTGCTAGATAGACTAGCCCACGTAGGCACCAAAGGCATGGGGGCATTAAGCTATCATCCAGATCAAAGCATAAAAATAACGGATGATGAAATAAATCTTGATGTGATTGCACACCAAGCAGCAGAAATATTAAGCGGGCACAGCGAAGATGTTATTGATACATTATTAGAAATGAATGGTTCTTCTGCAGGCGCTAGGCCAAAAGCATTAATCGGTGTTACCTCAGATAAAAAAAATTTGATTCATGGGGTTGTCTCATTACCTGCAAATTACGAACATTGGCTAGTAAAATTTAGTAATACTTTAGACCGCTCCGATTCAGGAGCTATTGAATATATTTATAATCAAATGGCAATGCTTTCTGACATAGAAATTACTGAAAGTTACCTCTTTC
Source organism: uncultured Francisellaceae bacterium (assembly GCA_964433995.1). Classification (GTDB taxonomy): domain Bacteria; phylum Pseudomonadota; class Gammaproteobacteria; order Berkiellales; family Berkiellaceae; genus CADEEZ01. The sequence goes on from CAYSTH010000093.1 coordinate 7,467, forward strand.
CCTCTCATCAGCATATTGGTTATTTTGCCACAAAGCGGTTTGATAGAATACTTAACAAACGTATGCATGTTCACACAGCATGTGGTCTACTTCATGCTGACTTTAGAAGCCCCTCATTGGATTATCTTGATTTAATAAAAGCAACCTTAATTTTAACAAAAGACACTCGAGAAGCCCTAAAAATGTTTCGATTGGCTGTATTTAATGTCCTTGCTCACAATAGAGATGATCATTCAAAAAATTTCTCGTTTATTATGAATGAAAAAGGAGCATGGAAAATGGCTCCAGCTTATGATTTAACCTTTTCATTTGGGCCAAGAGGTGAACAAAGTACTATGGTGATGGGCGAAGGAAAAAATCCAACTATCAATCATTTACTCGCTCTAGCTCAAGCTGTAGATATACAGCAGGATATCGCAAAAAAAGCAATAGACTCTGTTCAATCTGCATTAGCACAATTTAAAAATCTTGCCACAAAGATAGGAATGTCAAAAAATAATATTAATGAAATTCAAAAAAAATTATTATTAAAATAATTTTAACAATTTGAATGATTAGGCCAAGAATCGGGTCCCATAAAAATAGAAGCCAATACCGCGCCTGTTACACCACCTATTAGAGCACCAGAAAAATTAGCCTCTAGAAGTGTGGTTGAAACAATCACTCCTATACCAAACCCAAATATAGCAGCACGCTCTTCATTATTTATGTCATTTTGAGAACCGCCTACTAATTGGGTTAATTCATGTTTTGTTAAACTTCTCATCTGCTATCCTATATTTAATAGATTAATATAAACATTTTACACAAGGTATCAAACACCATGATGAAATGGTTCATCGCCATAATCACAGTAGGCGCTTTTCTTTGGGACATCAAAGCGGGCATTTATACTTTAGTTTGTAGCGCTATTTGGTTACTACTTTATCATTATTATAAGTTTATTTTAAATTTGATTATTAACGCATTTAAAAACTAACGCTAGAAAAAAATTACTCTTCATTCATAATGCTAGAAAAAAATAAACCGGTTCCTATCCCCATTAAGACACTCAACAATATTCCATTGCGAAACGCCATATAAGA
>CAYSTH010000094.1:0-8364 GCA_964433995.1 uncultured Francisellaceae bacterium
AGCAATAATTTGAGTGGAGAAGGGGAACCTACCAGTGGCACGATGCATAGATTCTCTTAGTAATGCTAAATAGACTAATTTAGCATTGTCTTTTTCTTTTGGAGATCTGTTTTCATCTCGAATAAAAGCTCGATATTGAGATAGCAAGTTTTTAATTTCGCTATCTTCCATATTTTTAATAAAATTTTTCTTGCCATCAGGTTGGTTTAAATCGACAGGCAATTCAACATATCGACCTAAATGATTGACAGTATGAAACTGTTCTTGTGCTAGTTTTTTTTCAGGGTATCTTAATCCCTTTTCATGCACAAGATTTTGCATGTTTTCTAAAACACGATCGACTTGACTGGTGTCAAATAGTTTATCTAATTCAACAGGATCATTTCGGCTTTTTTCTAATTTTTCATATAAGCCTTTAATTAGATCATCGGCCGTCTTATTAGCGTTAATAGTCTCGATAAGTTCAGTTGCACCTGGGTAAGGAATTTGTATGGGGAGAGAGAGTGCTGCTATTTTAGATAAAAAATCGGCCCGTTTTTCTTTATCGGGAATACTCGTCATTTTTTCTAGCAAATCATTTAATTTATTATCTAGAGATTCTTTGTTATTGCCAGGATAAGTATATTTTGTTTTGGATAAAATAATCAGGATATTTTTCTTTTCATCATCAGTTAAGCCTAAACTACTATTATTTAATGTTTTTCCTATAGTAGATAGGTCATTCAGTTTGTCATTAAATTTACTATAAAAAGTTGTTCTGATTTCAGGGGTATTTTCTACTACAGGGGCGATAATACGAATGTCGTTGATAATCTCCGGGTTGGGATTTTTAGCAATCGCTTGTATAATTTTGATAAGTTCATTTTTTGTTTCTTTATTATTTAATAAACTTAAAATAATATTAATGTTTCTTAACTCAATGTCTCTATGAGCGCTTATATTTATAACCGCTGAAATAAGAGAATTTAACTCTTTAACATTTAAACCCAAATTTTTGTTATTGATTATTTTGGGTATAATTATTTCATTAAGTAAGGCATGTGTTTTATCAGAATCTATGTCTTTTAATGCAGGATGGGCAGTAATGGTTTGTAAAAGCGTACTAGGAAATTTTGTTTTATAGTTTTTAGAAATAACATCAATTAAATTCGTAAGGTTTTCTAAAGATATTTTGTTTAAATCCGGACTTTCTTTTAGGTATCTCACCGCATTTTTATAAGCAACAGGGTTCACATTTTTAACTGCAGTTAATTTATCTATAAATGCAATGGCTTGTTTTTCATAAGCATCTATGATATCAAGAGAAGCTTCCAAATTATTGATATCACTTTTTAGGTTTAAATTGTTAAAATATTTTTTTTCTTGCCATCAGGTTGGTTTAAATCGACAGGCAATTCAACATATCGACCTAAATGATTGACAGTATGAAACTGTTCTTGTGCTAGTTTTTTTTCAGGGTATCTTAATCCCTTTTCATGCACAAGATTTTGCATGTTTTCTAAAACACGATCGACTTGACTGGTGTCAAATAGTTTATCTAATTCAACAGGATCATTTCGGCTTTTTTCTAATTTTTCATATAAGCCTTTAATTAGATCATCGGCCGTCTTATTAGCGTTAATAGTCTCGATAAGTTCAGTTGCACCTGGGTAAGGAATTTGTATGGGGAGAGAGAGTGCTGCTATTTTAGATAAAAAATCGGCCCGTTTTTCTTTATCGGGAATACTCGTCATTTTTTCTAGCAAATCATTTAATTTATTATCTAGAGATTCTTTGTTATTGCCAGGATAAGTATATTTTGTTTTGGATAAAATAATCAGGATATTTTTCTTTTCATCATCAGTTAAGCCTAAACTACTATTATTTAATGTTTTTCCTATAGTAGATAGGTCATTCAGTTTGTCATTAAATTTACTATAAAAAGTTGTTCTGATTTCAGGGGTATTTTCTACTACAGGGGCGATAATACGAATGTCGTTGATAATCTCCGGGTTGGGATTTTTAGCAATCGCTTGTATAATTTTGATAAGTTCATTTTTTGTTTCTTTATTATTTAATAAACTTAAAATAATATTAATGTTTCTTAACTCAATGTCTCTATGAGCGCTTATATTTATAACCGCTGAAATAAGAGAATTTAACTCTTTAACATTTAAACCCAAATTTTTGTTATTGATTATTTTGGGTATAATTATTTCATTAAGTAAGGCATGTGTTTTATCAGAATCTATGTCTTTTAATGCAGGATGGGCAGTAATGGTTTGTAAAAGCGTACTAGGAAATTTTGTTTTATAGTTTTTAGAAATAACATCAATTAAATTCGTAAGGTTTTCTAAAGATATTTTGTTTAAATCCGGACTTTCTTTTAGGTATCTCACCGCATTTTTATAAGCAACAGGGTTCACATTTTTAACTGCAGTTAATTTATCTATAAATGCAATGGCTTGTTTTTCATAAGCATCTATGATATCAAGAGAAGCTTCCAAATTATTGATATCACTTTTTAGGTTTAAATTGTTAAAATATTTTTTTTCTTGTAAGGCAATAAGGTCATTTGATTCTGGCGTATTAACAAAAATCTCATTTTGATCCTTAGCGCCTAAGCTATGTAAAATATGATCGTTAATGTTATTTTTAGCACCATCTTCCATCATGGCAAACATCTGCTTCATGGCAAAGTCTATTAATCCTTGTTTAAGAGGGTTTCCTTTTACAGAGGCTGATATTTCTCTTATTAATAATTTAGGGTCTTCTGAAAATTCTTCTTTCCATAGAATGCCCAGTTTGCTAAGATGAGGTTTAATTTCTTCAATATTTTCTTGGATTAATTGTTTAAGCTTGTCACCATTATATTCAGCTGCTTTTTTGACAGGAAAAACACAACCAGAAAATCCACTTGCATTCCTGATAACATTAAATACTTTATCTTCTGAGGTATTTTCAAGTAAATTGACTTTATCTAATACTGTTTTAAGTTCTTCAAAAGTCGGATGAGGAGCATTGGCGTCTTTAAACTTGAGCGAACCTAATACGTCGAGTGCAATGGCGAGTTTGTTTTTGTCTAGATTATTTAGGTAGGTTGATACAAAATCAGTAACAGCTTGCTGAGAGAAAGGGGTATAATCGCAGTAGGATAAAATTTTAAATAGGTTATTCCTATTGTTTAATAAATTGAGATCTTTGAAGATATTATCATCAGCCAATAATGTTGCAATAGAAGCGATATTTTTGGCATTTTCTGTGGCTTTATCCTCTGGCCTATATAAATAATTTTGATGTATTACCTCAAAATAGCTGTCACCTAATTTTTCTGTTATTTTTAAAAAAGCAATTTTATCAGGGTGGTATAAATCAATCAGACTATCTTTTTTATTGAATTTTTGAGCATTCCATGGGTGATCTATGCCAAGTGCTTTATGGAAATCAATCAAGGAAGATATTTGTTCTAATTGAGGGCGCTTAACCTCAGGATTTTCAGCCAAATGTAAATACGATAATAAACTTTGACATAAATTAATACCTCTGTCACCTTGAAGATCGTCAGTCATTAACTGATCAACCATTTTAGTATAATGGCTAGGGTCAATTTTAAAGGCATTTTCATGTATAGTAGCAAAAGCAGTGATAGCTAATGCATGAGCAGAAACCGATTTTATTCGTCGATCATATTTTTGTGAATATCTACCATAAGCAGCTTGATAGGCATTATTGATGGCAACATAATCATTATATTGGTCTGCATTATAGCTTTTGCCAACCGTTCTTAAAAACAAACCTTCGAAATAATATTCAGGTGGTAATTTTTGATTATTGAGGGATAAAAAATTATTTAAATAAATAAACTCTGAAAAGCTTGAATTTAATTTAGTGTAAAAGTTCTCAGGTAAGGCATCCTCTCCAAGAAATTCTGTTTGTGTGTAATGAGCTATATCTTTAGAAAGATCTTTTTTTAATTTATCATAGGTCGCATCACCAAATTTCATATCATTAGTGACAAAACAATATCCGCCTTCAGATATAGCTTGGTAAGCCTTATAAGGCGAAAAATCTAATCGGTCTAAATGTTTAAATTGAGCAACGGGATCAATAGAATTTTTTAGTATGCTCACCATGCGTTGCATGATAACAGCCATGTTTTGACTTCTAAAACCATGACTTTCTGCATTAAGAGGAGTTAAATTTAGATCAATGCCTAAATTTTTTAATTCTGTTTTAAAATGATTAAAGTCTTTGAGTCTTTGCTCTAAATTGATGTTAGGATTAAATATAAAATCTTTTGAGTTTTCTACCTTTGTCTTGCAGTCGTTTTCGCATAATTGTACGAACAATGAAAACTCATTGGGAGAGAGTTTAGTTAAATCAGAAAAAGCCGAAATGTTGTTTTGGCTTAACATGGCATCAAAGGCGACATTTGTATTTTTTAGAAATAAATCGACAAATCTGTTAGTTAAATCTTGCCCAAATTTATTTTCTAAATTAAATGTTTTTTCAAAAATAAGATAAGGGCCTTGTGCACCATATTTATTTAAATTAGACATTAAAAAAGTCAGTTGCTGACCGTCAAAATAAGCTGAGGCAATTTTTTGGACAATATCTTTTTTCTGAACATCGATAAAGTTAGGTGTTTCACTGTTCATGAAGCGTATCATTAAATCAATTGCTTTTTGTTTATCATCTTTAATCAGTTTTTTAAATTTTCCATAATCTGAAACAGTTTCAAAATCCCCTTTAGATAAATCTGTAAATTGCCTTTCGTCACCTACCCATTCTATTTCTATGCCTTTTCTGCTTTCACTGACAGGATAAATGACGTTTTTATTTTGTTCTTCTCCCAAAGAGGCTAAATCCAATTCATATTTCGTGGTGCTATAATCTAAAATCAGTTCTTTTGGATTATCTTTATCTTGGTGTAAAATAAAACCTGGAGGTAAGGCATCTAGGCTTAAGCCAGATTTAAAAAAATCATGATTGCTGTTAAGCATATCGGCTACTTGAGGCGAAATGGCCACTATACTAGGTTGATCTGGTGATAATTTTTTTCCTGCGATATTTTCCCATGTTGTACTCAGAGGGGTACGATGAAGATTTTGTGTTGTTGAAATAAAGGTGTCTTTGTCGATATAGTCACTTTTAGATTTTTTTAATTTTTCACCGTCATCACCATTCATTCTGTCTTTTAATGCTTGAATATTCGATTGTCGTTGTTGTTGTAATTCAACTTGTTGTTCTTCTTGTTGCTCTTGTTGCTGTTCTTCTTGTTGTTCTTGCTGTTGATTAATTTCAGACGAAATATTATCTAAGGCATTTGATCGGTTGCGTTTGATTATCCCGGTTGTAGACGAAGAGGGTGCTGTTTTTTTAAGTTCATCAGCAGGACTTAAATTTCCTTCTCTTAATGCTTTGTTATATTCACGCTGATTTTTAGCAATTTGCCCTTGTAGTTGTTTATATTTATCTTTCATCGAATCTAAAGCAATGTTAATCTCATTGTTATTATCGAGTTTTGATGCGGCTGATGTTAATTCTGATAGTATAGGATCCATAAACAAAAGGGTTCTAGATTTTTGATAAGCTTCACTTTGTAATAATGCATCAAATATTTTATTAAGAAAATCTAATTCATTTTTAACGGCGATGGGATTAATAGAGTCAGATTTGTCAGGATTTTTTAAAGCTTTAAGGTAGTCATTTTCTGCTAAATTTCGACCTAAATTGATGTTTAATATATTTTTCTCAGTAGCCATTTCCATTATTTTTAGCATGTTGACAACAAGACTGTCTGTTTGGCTAGGATCAGGATTTAGACAACTTGTTAATCTTGTGATCTTGATTTTATTAAAGGGTTGTGCAGTGATGTCTGCATGTAAATAATCATTTAATGAAGTGGTTAAATCTAAAAAAGACCCTCCATTAAAACCAAGATTCGCTTCGCTAAAACGAAAAGGTGCACCACTAAATTTTTCATTTTTTTGTTGAATATAATTCAAACAATTTTTCGACCATTCTAGTTCAGTGATAAACCCATTATCTCTTTTATTATCGACTGGATACATTTTACTATAATTAAATCCAAAAGAATTTATGGCCTGAAAATTTTGAAAATAATTAAATTCAGCTGAAAATAAATATTCTTTAATAAGATCATTTGGTTTATTTTCTTGATTTTCAGATGAAGATAAAGATTGATGCAGTTTAGGTATATCAAGGTAGTTGTAATATTTTGTTAGTGCATTGTTTCTTTTTTGATAAGGGATATAATTTTGAGTCAGTTTTTCATAGATATCATAATTATTTTCGGTTAAGTTTGTCAGAGTAACCTCTGAAAATCCAATCGATTTTTCTATTCTCCTATCTAAAAAAGCCAAAATATTTTTATTTTCTTCTGTTAGATTACTAGTGTCTGGCAAAGTAATATTCAGTTTTATATCAGCATTTTTAGGATTTTGTAGGAATTTGATTTCTAGTTCATTGAAAATATTGTTTATTGCTGTAATATGTGTATCGGTAGAAACAGATGAACTGAAAAGTGATTTTAAATCTACGTCAAAAGCATTGACATCTGACATATCACCAAACTCCCGATAAACATAGTCAAGCCTTACAACTCTATAAAGAGTCGACTGTTTATATTCAAAAAAGTTCAGTATTATGGAGTGTCGGAATAGTGTTTATGTAGACTGAGTATATTTTTTTGGAGGTGGGGTAAATCTTGATTATTGATAATAATGTTATCAGCGAGTTTATTTCTTTTTGAACGCGAAACTTGAGCAGCTAGAATAGCTGCTATTTTATTGATGTCAGGTTCTATGTTTTGTTTAAAATATCTTTCAATTAATCGGCTTTTCTGCGTGTTTTCGTCTAAATCAATTACCAATACTTGATCAGCTATTTTTTTAAACCCCGATTTTAATTTATTGGTTTTAGATAACACAATTTCAGCATACAAAGGAATGTCTATAATACAATAAGCAGGAATAGCAGAACTTTGCTCTAGTTGCTTTATTTCTTCATTTATTTTGTTTAATATAAGTGGATGTAATAGATTTTCGAGCCATATTTTTTCAATAGGATTGGAAAAAATAATTTGACCTAATAAAGCTCTGTTTATTTCAAGATTAGAGAGCAATATAGATTGACCAAAATGCGCTACAACTTGATGATAAGCGGGTGTATTTATTTTTAATAAATCATGCGCTATGTTATCCGCATCAATAATGGGCACACTCAATGAAGCAAAGATTTTGCTTGCTTCGGTTTTACCACAAGCGATGCCGCCTGTTAAAATGATTTTTTTCATATTTTATGAAATATTCAATAATCCAAAATAAAATCGATTAATCTGTTCACCCCATAGTAAATTAATCCAACCGGCTAAGGCAAGATAGGGGCCAAAAGAAATAGGGCTTCCAGCCTCAAGCTTTTTTGTCATTCTTAGGCCTAAAGCCACAATAATGCCTAATAAAGCAGAAATAAGGAGAATGTTAGGTAGTGCATGCCAGCCTAGCCAGGCGCCTAGTGCAGCCAGCAGTTTAAAATCACCATAACCCATCCCTTCTTTTTTTGTGATTAATTTGAATGCCCAATAGACCGTCCATAGACTCAAATACCCAGCAGAGGCACCTATGATAGCTGTTTGAGAGGGGATATAGACATCATATAAGCTCAGTACTAATCCTAGCCACATGAGAGGTAGGGTAAGGCTGTCAGGCAATATTTGGTGATCTATATCAATAAATGTCATGGTGATTAATGTTAAGCTAAAGATCATGGCCCATAATGCTTGCCAAGATAGGCCAAAATGATAGGCGCAAATAAATAAAATCAACCCTGTAAAAGCTTCAATAAAAAAATATCGAGGAGAAATAGGCGTGTGACAATAAAAACATTTGGCTTTTAAAAATAGATAGCTTAACAGAGGAATATTTTGCCACCATGAAAGCGAATGTTGACAATTTGGACAAAAAGATCGAGGAAGAAATAGGTTGATAGAAGGCTTATTTGAGATCTGCTTTTCAGAAAAAATTAAATTTTTATTTTCTAAAGCATAAAGATGAATTTCTTTTATAAAACTGTACTCCATCATAATAGGTAGGCGATAAATAATTAAATTTAATAAACTACCCATTAATATGCCAACCAAAATGACCATACCATAGTAAATAATGGGGTACTGAGAAAATAATAAAATAAAGCTTTGCATATTTTTCCAATTAATTAAATAACAGAGCCCATTTTGAAAATAGGCAAATACATGGCGATGACAAGTCCACCAACTAAAACACCTAATATGGCCATAATGACGGGCTCAAGTAAACTGCTTAAGCTATCTACTGCCATATCGACTTCTTCTTCGTATATCGTGGC
>CAYSTH010000095.1:0-322 GCA_964433995.1 uncultured Francisellaceae bacterium
CTATGCCATGCAATTCAAGAGCCGTATGATAGCCAAGAATACTATCCGGCGCTGCTTTGGCAGCAATATGATAGGGGTCAATCCATGCCTCTTGGCTCTGCATAGGCTTAACAGCATATAGAAACTTTCGAATATTTATTAAATGCCCTGCTTTTTGATGATAATTTAGTAATGGGCCACAACTTTCAGGTCGAGCATTACCATTAGACATCATAAACGACTCGAATTCTTTATAGTAAAAAACTGGATGTGTTTCAAAAAACTGCCAAACCTTCATTACTTGACTCTATATATTCATAGTATATATAAATTATATACTTTG
>CAYSTH010000095.1:332-8209 GCA_964433995.1 uncultured Francisellaceae bacterium
CAGCCCAGACATAAAAGCTGTTAATTGATGATAAGGCCTTTTCTAAACTAGAAAAACACACCCAAACCGCAGACTAAGCCAGTGCGATTATGGTTAGAGAATTCCGCGCAATTTGTTAAATTATGTGCTAAAGTGGTAATATATATTTCTAGATTTTACCAAATGTGGTAATATTTATTTCCAGATTACCAATAAAATGGTAAAAAAAAATACCGGAATTTACGTGTATGATCACTCAGTTAAAAGAAATTATTCTTGATTTTCAAGAAAGTACTCTGCCTGTAGGAATTTCAAGGCACCTTCAAATTACGCCAGTTAGTGGAAAGGCTTCGGTTTGTATTGGTGTTAGGCGTTGTGGTAAATCAACTTTAATGCATCAAATTATTCAGAAATTGGTAGATGAGGGTGTTTCACGAGAAAATATAATATATCTCAACTTTTTTGACGAGCGACTACACAAGCTTCAAGAAGTTGGCCTTGGTGTTGTTTTAGAAGCATATTTCTCTTTGTATCCGGATAAGAAAAATACGGAGAAAATTTATTGTTTTTTTGATGAAATTCAATTATTTTCTGGCTGGGAACCTTTTGTAGATCGTGTTATGCGGATGGAAAAGTGTCAAGTATATCTTACTGGTTCATCTGCTCAATTATTATCTAAAGAAATTGCAACTCAAATGCGAGGCAGGGCTCTTTCTTGGGAAATGTTTCCGTTTTCATTTTGTGAATTCTTAGATTATAAAAAATTAACGTACAAAGCTCCACTTAGCTCGAAAATGCGGTTATTAATTCAAAATGCATTTGATCAATATTGGGAGGTAGGTGGATTTCCCGAGGTGATCACCTTAAATAAACCTTTGCGAATCAAAATTCTTCAAGAATACTATAATTCAGTCTTGTTTCGCGACTTAATTGAGCGCCATGATGTATCTCATCCTAAGGCAATACTTGATTTAGCACGTTGGTTAATTGATAACAATGCTACCTTGTATTCGATTAATAATTTAACTGGGTACTTAAAAGTTTTAGGTCATAAAGTGCCTAAAAGTGTGGTTTCAGATTACCTCACTTGGTTTGAAGATGCTTATTTTTTCTTTAATGTCAAAATTTTTGATTCCTCTTTAAATCGTGTAAACAGCAATCCAAAGAAAACTTACTGTATCGATAATGCGATGGTCAATGCGACCAGTTCAGGCATAATGATCAATTCTGGACGTTTGCTTGAAAATATGGTTTTCATCGCTTTGAGAAAAATAACCCCTCATATATTTTATTATAAAACTAATTCAAATTTAGAAATTGATTTTATTATTCAAATGAATGATCGTACACGATTCTTAATCCAAGTATGTGAATCTTTAGCCGAACCTAAGACTCAAAAGCGGGAAGTTAATGCATTAAATGAAGCGATGTTAGAACTTAAATTATCTAAGGGAATCATTGTAACGAGGCAAGAAGAAAAAACAATTAATGTTGAGGCAGGAAAAATTGAAGTAATGCCTGCTTGGCGTTTTCTTTTAAGTTTTTCAGAAATGCATTAGTATGACATTAGAAAATATGAAAAAACTAAATCTTCCTATTCAAAGTAAAACTCGAAATATTGACGACTAATAAACAACCAGAAAAAAAACAGATAGTAAAAAATTAAGATCTTAATTTTTTTGTTTTGGATGAATAATATAATAATACAAGCACGACCCCATTATATATTACTGTATATGGACTAATTATGGCATTTTTAACTATTATTTTGGGAATTATTGGTTACGTTTAGCAAGTTGTATTTCAGTATGGTAAGCTCTTAATTTTTGATTAATACAATAATGCAAGCACGACCCCATTTATGATTAAAACCTAATCATATCATTAACCGCGCTAGATTTTTCTGATAGCAGATTTAATTGTTTCTATTGGTAAAATTAAGCGAAGAGATAAATCTGGGATCTCAGAGAATCCAAATGTTTGATAAAATGGTTTAACTTCTTCATTAATCAGATCTACTTCAACTGCCCATATTCCAATGTTATTAGTCGCAAATTCTAAACACTGCTTAAGCGCGCTGGCTAAAATAAATTTCCCAAATCCTTTTGGAGATTCATTGATGTCGCGAGCTAATCTACCAATTTTTACTGTAGGTATATTTTTATAGGGTAGTTTCTTTTTAGCAAAATAATCGGCATTTGTGGCCTCGATTGAGCTTGCTGATATTGTGTAATAACCAAGAATGGTTTTAAATTGATTGTTTTGTTCAGCATCAACACAAACATGGGTGATACAAAATTTTTTCTTTTGGTGCTGTGATGCGTATAATTTTAAAAATACGTTTAGGCTATCTTCCCCGCAATCAAAGTTTGCTCTATCATGTTTTTTAGAGTCTAATTTTTCAAATACTAAATTACTCACTGCTACTTTGCTTCCGCGATATTTGTTTTTGTAGGGCAGATTTCATTAATTCTTTTAGATTTTCATTTGGTGGTGGTGGATCATTTAGCAATTTAATAACATAATCCATCCCTTCATCAGAAAGAAGGGTCACTTCTTCTCTGCTAATTATTTTTTTCGCTTCTTGAGTTGCCACAAAAGAGATGAAGCCACTTAAACTGATATGCCCGCTCAAAGTTGCCGCGTGCTGCAACAAAGCTTTATTTTTAGGGGTAATTCTCATGTGTATATCTTCTGAGGCTCTTTCGCGCATACATGCACCTATTAATCATGTTAACTTAGGCCAAGTATAAGCTACAAAGCTAATTTCTGTCAACACAATGTGGTTTTTTTGTGGATACAAAATGGAATTAATCGTGTATATTAACTAACTGTTTATCATTCGTGACAGAGCCGCTATCACTCTGAAAAAAGATGAAAAAACTATCCGTTTAAGTCAAGCCCCGCCCTAACCCCAAACAAAGCAAAAAAGATGAAAAATTAAGATCTTATTTTTTTTGTTTTGGATGAATAATACAATACTACAAGCACGATTCGATTATTCCGACCCGATTACTCGCTTAACTTGGGAATTATTTTTTTCTGAACATGGGCCACTATTATTTCTTTTAATACAATGCTTGCTATCCAAATCACAAATCCCCAAAAGTATGTCCCAAATTTAGAAAAGATTGTATATGGATTTTTTTTTGAAATTATATCTTTAATTGACTCATTAATTAAATCATTTTTTTTGTTCAGTAATTGATTTTTTATTATTATATCTTGTTTTTCATTCGATAGTTTATTAAAGATTTCATTTTCTTGTAAATCAGGAATTTTGTGATCTAATGCCTGATAATTTAAAATATTTTTTGATTTTATTAACGCATCAAGATCTTTATATTCTTTTGATTCCTGAAAAAGATTAATACTAAATGATAAGTTTTTATCAGCAGTCTGATTGATAATCTCAGCAAGCTTAAATATACTAAAAAATATTACTACAAAAAGAAATAGTAAACAAATTGATATTTTTATTGAACGGACCATACCCACTTCCTATTGCGCATCTAATCTGCATTTATGATTTCTATAGATAATTTTAATTAAAAAGAACTGCTTATTTTTTCAGATATGACATATTTACCAATATCTTTATATCGACAATTAACAGTTTTTATTAAAATGGTCGATAAAAAATTCATACACGCTGAGGAGGAAATTATGGATATTTTAGGCATAGCATATAATATATGGAAGGATTTTCGTGCTTGGTATAAAGAACGAAATACCTATAAAGAAAAAATAAAATACGTCAATATGAATGACTTTTCTAAATCCGATCGTAAAAATCAATTAGAGCAAAATGGCTATCATTTATGTTGGGCAAAAGAATATAAAATAGAATTAAAAAAAGAAGAAGGCTATGTTGTTATTGAAGAAATAGATGAGAAAAACAGGATAAAATATACTTTTAAAGTCAAGGGAAATCCTGAGCAAGTTTTAATGGGTAAAAAAGATCAATCTTAAAGTTATTTCATCCTCAGAAACCCATTGCACACTCACTAAATTCCTATTATATTAATAGTGCACAAAACGTCCTTGAGAAGCTCTTCGACCTGCTTCCCAAGAACTAAACATAACTTAATCTTTACTCAAGGAAGATCAAATCATGTCTACAAACATTCTAACTCATCAACTCAGATCATTAAAGAAAGCTCATTATCTGAAGCTTGTATCCTAACAAAAAATCAATTTTCATTTTTTTGTTTATTTACAACTACTTAGATAAGGATATCTTTTATGGGCGATCTTACTTGCGCAAAAATAATTCGTGACACGCGTCAAACAAAACATTATTTACCCATTTCTTCGGCTGAACTTCGCTATCTAGCCGCCTACAGAGCCTTAAGTGATGGCGAAAAAATCATTTGGCTTTTGATAGCCGATTGCTGCGCACTCGATGAAAATTACGCATGCACGCTCACTCAAGGCCAAATAGCCGATATGACGGATAAAGCAATTGTAACGGTGGCCCGTGCTATCACCAATTTGAGAAATCATGGCTTTCTAAAAACAACTGCCAACTCACATGGCGCCCTAACCTATTATTTGACTTTGCCTCAATCTGCTATTGACGCACTTTTATCTGCCCCTGATAGAAAATCAAAAGAGGATCTATCAAAAACGACATATCCCTCTATCGTAAATGATAGATCCCCCCTATCAAAAACGATAGACATATTAATATTAAATAATAATATTAATAATAAAAAACATAATCATGATGCTCATAGCGATTTTTCACCAACGCAAAATCCCCATGTGCTAGACGCTGACGCGTTGATTTGTGATTTTAAAAATTTGATTCAAGAAAAATATACTCACTTGCCTGTATTCAAGCGAGCTCAAGCGGCTCTATCTCACTTTACCGAAGCTCAAAAAAGGGCCATCAGCGAACGTCAGCTAGAAATCACTGCCATCACCGATGGCCAAAAAATTCAAGCTGAGCGAGCTCAAGCACAACGTTTTTCTGAAAAGCTGGTTGAAGCTACCCCAGTGCCCCCATCACGCCCTCAGCCTGCTGATTGCAAACTGGTGGAGTTCGAATTTGATAACGAGCATTTTTTGGTAGAAGAAAAAGTGAAAAACCAAATTTTAAGTCAAATCCCCAATTTGTATCACCAGAAAAAAATCTTAGGCGAAGCCGTTCAAAAGCCTATTAAGGCTCTTATAAAAGAAATACTGTTCTATGTCGCTAAAGCAGGTTCTAAAACTTTAGATGCTTGTCAGCTCAAGCGTTTTCATACTGCTCGAAAGCTTTGTCAAAAAGGTGCCTGGGAGCGTCCTAATGGTTTAGAACGCCAAGCTAGCATTGCTCGAGAACAGCAATGGCAGCAAGCAAAAATCCAAGAAAACAAATTTGCTAAAACATGGATAAATAATTTAGAACAAAGGGTGGCTTAATATGGATACGCTGAACGTAAGAGAAATGATTAAAGCCCTAATGGATCAGGGCTTTTCTGAGTCAGCTATTGCTTATGGTGCCAATGTGAACAAGTCTACTATTAGTAGGATAGTTACGGGGAAGACACTTTTTCCAAGACAAAATCTGAAAAATTGTATTCAAAATTTGTTTTTGAAATATGAGAGTAAAATTTTTTCTGATGTAAAAAAGAGGTGTCCAACTTGCTTTTGTTATGTTATAGGCTAGAAGGAATGCTAAAAATCCACCCCGTACCTAGCCGCATAAATTTGCTAAAAGAGTTTTACTGAGATGACTAACAGCTTTTTTCTATGTATATTTAGCATCTTGTCTTAGGAAGAATAAGAATGAAAAATTAGCATGAGAGAATTGCGATCCGTAGAAGTTGAAGAAGTATCTGGCGGTGGCTGGTTTGTTGCCATTGTTGCAGTAGCATGTGGATTTGCATTTGGTGGTCCTGTTGGGGCTGGAGCTGCGACAGCTTCAATGCTCGCTGCGACGGGCGCAAAAAACTTAGAGCACATGAAAAAAACAGGTGAAATACCAACAATTAATCAGGTGATAAATTAATTGAGCCATCGACAAGAATTAATCTTAAGCTTTTTGTTTGGGTATGTTATAGGCGATATTTTTGGTTTTGAAAAATCCGAGTGTATTTATATCGCATGTGTCATTTCTGTATTGCCGATGATCTACGTCGTTGGCGATTTATTTAAAAAAAATGGCAAAAAATCTTCCTAACTTATCGTTAAACCGCTTGAAGCTCGCTTAATTTTTATTCCTATTCTTAAATTTTTTTTCTCTTTATCTAATAACTCCGTATGCAATAATTCTGGCAATATATTATTGTTTTCTATATTCTCGTCAAATGGCACAATATTATCATTGTTTATTTTCTGCTCTAGAATTTTAAACTTAACCTTAGCCACCGGCCAATCTCCTGGTAGCCGCATATAAGCCTCTAAATCGTCTAATTGGATAAACTCTGAATCAATAACAATCGTTTCTTTACGCCGTTCCTGATTAATAGATACTCCATCTCGCATGTCATTGGCCCCATAGGAATATCCTTCTTTCTTTTCAATGATTTCCCTACTGCCCATCACTTTAGACATCCAGACAGCCGAATCAGGACCTTTGGTTCGATAACATAGATTAGTATTAAACAGCGCTGTTAAGGTTTCAGCTTCATCTCGGCCATAGACACTATGTAGCTGATGAATATCTTGAATAGCTCCGACAAAACAACCTCCATACTTTCGACATCTGGACAGTGTATTCACTAAGCTAGGTAGCCGATGCAAGCTGGGTAATTCGTCTATAAAAAACCATAATCGTCGCTCAGCTGATTGAGAAAGACTTAAGATAGACTTGGCAGCCACATCTAGCCAAACAGAAATTAAAGGCTTCAGAGCGTCTATCTTTTGGGCATTCGATGCTATAAACAGCCATCCATCCCCTTGATCGGCTTCTACCCATTTTCTGATAGAAAACAGAGGTCCTTTAGTATCGTCTTTTAAGTAAATTAAGGCTTTGCAATAAGTTGATAAGGTTGCCTTAATAGAAAGAGCTGTTTTTTCGTTTTTCTCTGATATTAACAATACAAGCACGACCCCATTATCAACACGTATCATAATAATACATGAATGCAAACACGACCCCTTGACTACGCATTACTACCACTCATCAGATAAAAGCTGCACAACCATTAAAACTTAGAAAGATAACCAGTATAATAATCGTCTATTTTGTTAAATACAGCAGTAAAGGCATCACACATGGATACAAGCAATTCGTTAAATCAACAGTTTTTTGCGGATTTATTTGCCAAACTCCCTCTTGCCGGTCCAGAAGAAAGATTAGAAATTATTCAAAAATTAGGTGAACAATATACTTATCAAAATTGTGTCAACTATTTAGGCTATATTAATGCAGCAAAGGTTTTTGTATCAACAAGCGCACCAACCGCATTTTTTTCCGGCATTTCTTCTGCATTAAACCAAGCTTCTGCTTATTTACCTTTTTTTTCTTTCCAACCTACAGATGCTGAGATGCAAAAAGACAAAGCACTAATCAGTAAAAGAAAGCGTGAAGAAGAGGTTGTTGACCCAAACAAACATGCACCAAAAAAACCGCGCATCGAGCGTAGTAAAGTTAAAATTATTCATATAGGCCAAGTCCATGCTCTTCCTTTTGATCAAAATCCTCTACAAGAATTTATGAACATTGTTATTCGTTGTCAAATATCAATTGGCCAGTATATTATGAAAAACCCTAATTTTTTAGTGGTAAAAGAATCACTTAAAACTGATTATACAGACCTTCTGCAATTTCCATCTTGGGTTGATGGAACTAAGAAACTTTTTCCAAAGGGTTTTCCTGACAATATTGACGATATGAACGAATTACAAAAAAAGTTTTTGTATAATGAAGGCGCAGTCTATACATTATTTTTCTTGGGTGTGATTCC
>CAYSTH010000096.1:0-8159 GCA_964433995.1 uncultured Francisellaceae bacterium
CCGTGAGCGCTTGTCCTGCGAAGCTTCAGCGTAGCAGGATAACGCGAGCGGGGGGGATTTACCCCTGATGATGCCAATTTAAGTAATGCGATAAATCAGGCAAAGTATTGCTATCGGGAGCGGCACTTACCAATGTTGCCAATGTTTGCACTTGGCCAGTATGAGGGTCTTGATAATTAATTTGCACATCGTGGCCGTGCAAGTCGGCAGATAAGTCTTGGATTTGTAATCCAGGCAATTGATTTAATAAATGAGATAAATCTAATTTATCGTGATTGACATCAAACCCAGAAATCATGGCGCCATGTTCACCTGGTGCGAACACATCATCGAGATTCAACGCAACCGTTTTACCTGTTAAATAATCGGGTTGTGAAGAAGGTGCATCAGATAAATGTCCCTGAATGGAATGATGATCGATTAAATCAGAATAATGCTCACCTACAGCATGTATGGCGATAGTATGTCCTTCTACGCTATCTACCCCTAATTCGGCAGCAACATGTTGATGCAAATTATCTGTGTGATTAAAATTGGATTCGTATAAATGTTGCAAACCACTAAAATCACCTAATTTAGCTTGTGTTAATACTGCTTGCATGCTTAATTGCTCTGCTGGTGTTAATCCTAGATCTTCTAAATTTTGAATATTCAATAATTCTTGGGGATTGATTCGCGATAGAAAACTATCTGGGCTGATTTGATGTGTGACAACGCCGTTTAACCATAAATCGTAATACACACCCGTTGCTTCTGGGCTTAAAGCAAAATCATTTAAACCATTTACTTGTTTTAACCCAAGATGATCGCCTGATACAATTGCTTTGGTAAAATCTAATTCGGTAAATAAATATTTACTTAAATTATGTAATCCTGTTTCGGATAATCCAAAATGTTTTTCGAGCATGCCGGGTTTTTCACCATGCTGCCAACCTAAATCGGTAAATTTACTATTTAGTGGGTCTATACCCAAATTATGAGCATTGATTTCTACTTTATGTACATCTAATTGCGTATTTTCTTCTTGCAACAAAATAGGCATTTTGCGTTCTGAAATCATTTTTTCTGAAAAATCGTCTTGAGTTTGGCTCACAGATATAGTTGGCGTATATTTGCCGTGAAACCCTGGTGGCGGTAATAAATATAAATGACCGGGTTCGTTGCTCGAAGCTAACCCTCTGCCTTCTAATACCTGATCTAATGCATACATTAATTTCACTTCAGATAATAATGAAAATTTACCTATGCCATCTTCAGGCACCATTACCTTACCATGTGAATCTAGTAGTATTTCGTATTCATTACCGATAATATCTTTAGCCACGATAAAATCAGGTCTTGAAAAATGTGGTTGCGTGCTATCGGCTGAAAATTGATTTAATCCTAACACCGAACCAAAAGCATGAGCAGCGCTGTTTCCATCATTTTCGGTGCTAAGATAATCTGTTAGCCCCACCATAGGAAGCGTAATATTTAAATATCCTTCATGGCCTTGAGAGTGAAGCTGAGCGAGTTGGTCGATTTCGGGTTGTATGGATATTTCAAGAGCCTTGCCTTGTTCCACTAGGGTTTGCAGTGATTGTGGGTTAGATAGGCTCAAAAAGTTTTCATGGTTTAATTCATGAGATTGCGTATCGACGCTAGGTTCTATTGAATGACTAAACTGTACGGGACTTATCTCTGTTGTCACTTTTCTATTGCCCTTGTGCTGTTTTTCTAATCAGCCCTCAAGAATAAAATTAGGGCGAAATCTTGCAAGCATTGCTATACAACTTAGGTTTAGCTTACATACTAAGTTTAGACATAAAAAGGGGTTTTAAAAGAAGCTGTTTTTTTATTGAGTAGAATTAACATTTTTAAATGTAGGCCCTACCCACCGGATTTGGCCTACTCTGCTTAAATGATTAATGATCTTATTTCTTAGACATTTTTTGATTTGAACTCTCAGACGGGTCATTATCATTCTTGGATTTTTTCTCTGAATCAGTGTTGCTCCTATGCTGCGCTACTCCGTCATTTCTAAATATAACTGGGGCAACAGCTGGGGTAACAACTTGCTCATTCGTAGATAAATTATTATTTTTTTCTCCACTACCGCTTTTCATAGATGTGATTAAAGTATCAAGCAGATTAGTTGCATCATGAGTTGCATTTATATCTGTATCAAGACTGCTATCATTAAAATTTGGAAGGTCTCCAATAATTGAATTCGTTAAATTGAATGGATTACGAAGAAGATCTAAAGATTGCATCATATTTGTATATTTATCTGAATTAAAAAACTCGAACAATTCAGGATTCAGTCCTAATGATTTTTGTATTTGTTTACGTTCATTTTCATTCGCAGCTTCGATTCTTTTTATGAAGTACTCGTTCGTTTGTTTATTTCCCATAAAATTAATTCTTCTATGTTGATCGAAGCGATATGAGACTTTACTCTTGACAATATCTTTGCAAATAGAAAAATTTTCTGTACTTTTCTCGAAAATTGCAACAAATTGAAGTATCATTTTATCTTTGGGAAAGGACATAAATTCTGTCAAATCATCTTTACTACATTCCGGTGGAACCTCAGTCAACAGCCTAAACAAACTAAGATGTTTATAATCTGAAACTTTAAGAAATTCAAAATATGATTTTGTCATTTCAAGTTTAGCACGCTCAACTTTGATATCACCCATATTTTTATGCGCTTGCGAAAAGTCTATTCCTAGTTCTTGAGCTCGCTTTCCATACGCAAACATTTTATTTCGTGACAAACTGAACATCGGTCGATCTTTAAGAATACTTATAATTCTTTGATTAATTTCGACAATCTCAATTCTAATTTTGATTAACTCTATTTCATCTTTGTCAAGTTCAGGGTTGCCTATTTTTTTCTTCAAACTTAATAGTAACGTTGAAGAAACTTGTTGCATTAATTTCGTTTGGCCTTCAGTGCTTAAATTGGTCAACCATTCTTGTTGTTCACTCACGTCTTCGAAAATTAAGCGCAAAGGCTCACTGACCTTGTCCTGTAAAACAAAAGAATACTTATTTTTCAATAAAATATCCATGCACTTGAAACTTTTAAAATAAGCACACAATTCAAGAGGGGTATAATTAACATCAGCATTGTTTTTTGAAATATAGCAACGACCTTCAACTAAAAAACCACTTGAAATCAGAGAGCTTAATGTTTTGTGATTATCTTTTTCAATAATTTCTATAACAACATTATCATCTAATGTAATCAGGTTTGCCTTGCAGGCCTCAAGGTACAAAGAAATAATATTTAATTTAGACTCTTTGGTTGAAAAGAAAAATTCGATTTCATTTGTTAAAACAGAATATGTTCGGCAAATATCTCGTCTCTTATAAGGGCTATCTTCTAACGAATTCATGTCTACTGCACAGTGTATCATTTTTCTCATATATGGCATTTTATCTTTAGATTGCTTGAAATCTAGGATAAGCTGGTTGGCCGTCATCAACCAGTTTTTATGTTCTTCATATTTTAAGTTAATTTTATTGGTCTTTTTCGGCTGACTTGAAACATTTATTTCATTTTCATTTTCTTTTTCATCTTCTAGAGAAAGAAGATTAAATTCTTCTTCTAACTCTGAAATCGTCTCATCACAACTTTGAATCGTCTCTTCAATAGGAAGTTTAGAACGCTCTTCTAGGCTTTCTAATAATTTTACATGAGTATTAATTATTTTGTCGTACTTAAGACCTTTTAAATCGGCTATCTGTTTACTGACAATGATAAGGTTTTTAATGCAATCCATCTGAGTTTCAAGTGACACATCCTTACTCATTGTCCACAATTGGTTTTCTAATACTTTTTTCTTATTTGAAAAATCAGCAATTTTTTGCTTTTGTAAGGCTCGAGCAAAAATGATGATAGGACCCATAGCGGGAAAAGCAATTTCTGTTAACTTTTTAATTTCATTTTCATTTAATTTTATACCTTTGGCTTTTGGATTTGAAACATCCAATAATGTTGGATCTATAAAATTACGATCCGCCTCATCAAAATGAATATGTATTTTAAAAACATTTTTTTTATCGTCATTCATTACCAGTGTGTAGTGGTAACCTTTTTCAGCTTTAGATTCTTTCTTTTTGCCTGCTTCAGCAGAAGTAAGATTATTTTCTTTAGGTAATGTTAAATGATGCTCAATTATTGTTAACTTTTTTTTATTGATTGTGATGGCATTCAATGCGGTCAAAGGTAAATCAATTAAATAATAGGGCATTTCAGTGTTATCAAATATTTTATGTTTAACCGAAATTGCTGGAAATTGATTAATTAAATCTTCTACTGAAAGAGCGACTACAGCATATAAAGAATTCAACATTGCTAAGCTCCTGAAATTGCAAAAGTTAGAATGATACCACAATGTGAATAACTAAACAAAGTAAGTTTATTTAAGTCTTAATACGAGATATCTAAGCTGATAATTTAGGCTAATTAAAACTTGAGGAGCGATTTTTAAGAATGCACCTGTGTACCTGCATGTAACTCTAAAGGCTTTTAAAAGTAAGCTATTTTTTAGATGGTAATTAAATACATAATATTTTTATTAGAAAATTTTGATAAAAAAAGGCCGACAGCTACCTACTCTATCCTCCTATGCTAAGCCTTGATTAAAAATTTTGTAAGCCTGGATGCCGCAGATAAGCCGCGGCACGTAGGGAGTAGTGTATTAAACTTGACTTCTATGAACAGCGACCTGCCCTTTATAATTATCTAGGATAAAAATATGTATTAAGACAAATGTGCATCAGGTGCCTGCATCACCTCAAACACATTTTGTTTAACTGCATTCACTGCATCTGTGTGAACATTCGCTAAATCTGCAACAACATAATTATTGCCGTTGATGTTAACAGACACCCGTGTACCTTCTCTACCATCTGTTGAGAATGGATCGTAGCTAGCTGTACCATATCCATTCGAGGTCGAATCAATAGGAGTAACAGAGGTAATTTGTGTTAAATTAATTGCTGCTAATCTGTCTGTTTGACTCATATTAGGATTTAATTCTTCGAATAAAGCAGTCAAATTAATTTTATCTGAAGCGACTTTAAAGTACATAACCACATCGGCAGAATTAGCATCTGAGCTAACCGAATCTTTCCAGTATACTAAAGTATTGTTACCATGTTCAGCTGTTCTGAAAGTACTATTTGTTGCACCAGAACTATCATCTGAATAATTAAGCGTCGTGTCGGTAGCCGCATCATAAATTGGTCGGATAATATCGTATAAATAACTGTTTTGAACACCTGCTCCACTGCCATTGTAATCACTCACAACAGAAAGATTTCCGTTTGCATTTAAAGTTTGGGCTGTAGTAAACGTTGCGGCATCACCCGAACCTGTAAATAGCCCTGCAAAACTTCCTCCTGCTATATTTGAATTTGTATTGTAAGCGTAGTGCAAGCCATTATCTAAATGGTATTCTGTGGGAACAACAAATCCGCTAGAAGTTGGCACGACTCGAGTAATACCAATCGTATCATCTAATACGATGATATCAGCACCTTTTCCTGAAAATATCACGTTATCACCAGGGCCTGCAAACACTAACACACCCGCATCTTTTCCTGTTATACCAACAGCGTCGTGTCCTGAAATACTAGGGCCACCTGTGCCAAATAAAGTGCTATAGTTTTCACCGCCGGTGTAGATAATATCGTCACCTGCACCTGTGGCAATCACATCGGTGACATGAGGTAAATAGACAGATGCTGAGCCTATACCAGACATTAAGAATACACCACCGACATCCGCATTCTGAGCGCTGGTATAGGGGTTAGTGGTAGCGGGCATGCCATCGGAATAAGCAATGTCATTACCGGCACCACCCTCAATCCAATCTCTACCTAAGCCACCCACAAATACGTCATTACCTAAATTAACCGGTTGACCATTAGAATCAACCAAAGGCGTGTTGACGCCACCCACAAAATCATTTTGTGAGCTTTTGAAAATATCTCTGCCATCTGAACCGATGACAATGTCATTACCTTCACCAGGTTCAAAAAATCTACCAACTCCATATTCTGTTGCATTTGATGAGGCGCTTGCACCACCATCACGTAATTGATAAGAATAATTAAATGTATGAATATTGCCACTATTGGCCCAGCTAAAACTAATCAAGCTGTAAATCGAATCTGTAATCGCATCACCAGGTGATAAGAAACTTGAACCAGGTACGTGCTGATCTTGCAAATTTGTATCCGCATAAAAAGGAAAAGGATTAGGACTCATAGGTATTCCACCTTCCCCTGGTGGAATAGTATTGTCATTATTCACTAACATATCACGCAAATTATTAAATCCATATCCTGAACCACCATTCTCGACATCTACATAACGACTATACCAATAATCATAGTGCGCATCGTCTTCAGATACTGAACCAGTTACGATAGGTCCTAATCCAGTAATCGCTCTACTTACTGTTAACCCTGCATCGGCATCAGAAACAAAATAATAATCGTTTTGATTACTAAATTGCGCTGGTGCAGCTACTGAAGCTTTGATAAACGAGGGCACAATAATATCTTGTGATACTGAGCCTGAAACCGTTGTTTGTGGATCTGCTATGAAACCACCACCAAAGTCTACATTGTCGGTAATTGTTGTAACTTGATAACTTAACCCCATGTATTGTGTTATTGCAGATTGACCTATGCTTCTTAAATCAAATCCACCCACACCCGTCATTAAAAATGACAAATCTACATACTCATTAATATTACCAGTATCACCACTAGAAATAACCGTGCCTGGCTCGAATAGTTTATATAATTTAACTTGATTTGGATGCATTGGATCGTTAGTATAATCAATTTGCCAACCATTATCCGCACCAGGAACTACTTTCCAATCTAAATTAATGTTGCCAGTCGTACCATCAGGATTTCCACCTGCTTTTGGTATAAATATCTCGACTAATCTTATTACATTGGGATTAGGCTCACCAAAATCAACTTTAACATGAAGTTGAGTGATAAATCTCGCAGCATCTGCCGCATTAAAATCGAATGCACTAGCTGCTGGTGCACTTTCACCTGGCAAGGCAGGCACAGCGCCAGTGTGCACAATAGGTTGTATTGCATCTAACGAAGCAACATCTATAGTTGAATCTGCGACTGCTCTCACTATAACCAAATGGGGATCTAATAAGGTTTCTTGAATAGGGACAATATTTTGATATCCACCCACAACATAATCGATTTTGATAGTATAATCGCGATCGTTGCCTATTTCTGGAGGGAAAAACCAATTTTCTAATAAAGTTTTTTCTGCAGGAGTGGTACTTGGGCTATTCCATAAATTATAAAAAGTGATCATATTATCGGAATCTAATCGATATATTGGGCCATCTTGTAACAAAGTAGCCAATTTAACCCCTGCTATTGAATCGGGTAAATCGGCATTTCCAGCTAAGGTAGGGGTCACGCCATTTTTACCTACTATGGTAATTGTAATGCTACTTGCACCAATTATATCGTCATTTCCAGTTTGACCTAAAAACGCTAATCTGTCGTGAATGGCGTTTAATACGATTGCAATGCTGGTATAAAAAGTATTGGTAGTATTAATATTTACTAAATCATCTGCGGTTGTAACAGGCACTGAAGAATATTTAAATTCCAAACTGTTTGAGGCACCGTTGTTTTGAACAGAATTATTACTTGCTAAGCCATCGAACCCTGACACAGTATTTAACGAACCGGTGTTATAGCCATTTACTATACCTTGGTAATTAGCATCTAAAGTAGAATAAAGTTTTAGCTCAGTATGAAAATCAATGGCAGTTTTGCTTAAATCTGTATAATATGGGTTTGAAGTTGATAACCCAGTATCTTTATCTATCAAATACCCTTTTGTCTTTAAATCTTCTAAACTCATGACAACATTAAAACTCGAAATAATATTTTGGCTACCTGCAGGTACTTTAGCAATAAATATTGAGCCTTGTGCTGTTTCTACCTCTACCCAATTTAACAGATTCCCTAAAGAATCTATCTGAATTTGAGGTAATGCCGAATGGGGATTTGCACTGTCTGGAAACATTTCTATCACCAGATATTGTTGTTCACCACTGTTAACATCTAATATACTGGCATCCACATCAAATTTAATTTTAACTGTG
>CAYSTH010000097.1:0-8001 GCA_964433995.1 uncultured Francisellaceae bacterium
CTAGTAGTAATAGAAAAACAAATAAGCTCTTTAAAAGAAGAGGCTGTGATTTCTGATAAAATGAACACTGATCTTAACTTGATACTTAAATCAGAAGTTGATGAACTTAGCTCTAAGTTGGAAAAAAATATCCTTTTATCTGGAAACAAATTTCCGCCTAAAGAAGACTCCATTAAAAAAATGAAAAACAATATAGATCAATCCTTAGAAAAAAATGATGGATCTGATGTTATATATAGTGTCTTTTTTAACCCACCTGTTTCTCATGCAGATGAAGCAGAATCAAAAGTTAATTATCTAATGACCACTAACGTCATTCAAATAGATTCAGAGAGTGAAAATCATAATAAAGAAAATATTCAGCTTCAATCTAAAAAAGAAATAAATATAAATAGTTTACCTCAAAGCAATATCAAAAATGATATTGTTTATGAAGATTTAGGACAAATACTAGCTGTTAAGACTGAAAAGCCTTTTAATTTTACTAGTGAAAACAAATTTATAGATAATGAAGATATGATTTTATCTGAAGATAATAAAATAGATACTGTTTTAACAAGTTTAATACCTTCAGATCTTTCTCTTGAAGGGAAATCTAAAAATAAAATACAGTCACAACTATCGGCGTATGAAAATTTATCTGAGTTTAATGACACAAGCATGATTGATAATGAGTACACGCAAGTAGATTCAAATCAAATAATTCAAGAAAGTGAAATAAACTATGATTCAAATAAAGCACAATCTTTTGAAAAAGAACTTGGTGAGCACTTGGTCTCAATGATAAAAGAAAATAATCATCAAGTTAAATTAAAAGTGAATCCACCTGAACTAGGTAGCATTGATATCGATTTAAATTGGGCAGATGAGCAAGCTAATGTGTCCTTTTATTCAGGAAATCCTCAAGTAGTATCAGCAATAGAATCTTCAATTGCTGAACTTAAAAATTTGTTTCATAATCAAAATCTATCATTAGGTGATGTGCATGTTTTTCATCAACACTCAGATGACAGCAAAAAGCATCATCATACATTTAGTGAAGCTCAAAAAGAAAATATCCATTCAAATAAAATAGATAAATCAGAAAAAGAAAATAATCATAAACCTCTATCTTCTGGAAACATTAGTGTTTTTGTTTAAATAAAAAGCCAAATAATTGGCTTTTTATTTATCCTTCAAACAATTAGACTCTTCCCAACAACTCTAACCTATTGATTTTTATATCAAAATCAGTTTGGCACATCCTTTGCATTCATTACAAGTAAACTTGTTATGTCATTATGTTGACGTATTTTTAGGAGATTTTTTGCATGAGTGACAACTCGGATAAAACACAAACAGATGAAAAAACAGAAAAAAATGCTAACACTTCAACTGCAGCAGTGTCTGCAAATATTTCAGATAATAACCAATCAAATAAATCGTCTAAATTAATTCTTTTTGGCTTTATTGGTGTAACCTGTGTTTTGATGCTTACTTTGGGTATATTGGCAACACTGCTCGTCACAAAAGAGGGGGGAGGGAGCACTCAATTGGCTGAGAAAAAAGAAGCTAAAAAAGAGGTTAAAAAAGAAGAACATAAAGAAGAAAAAAAAGAAGAGAATAAAGAAGCTGGTTCTCATGAAGGTAAAGAAGGTGATACTGCAGCAGGAGCTGATCTGCCTCAATTTTATCAAGTTAGACCAAGTATTGTTATCACCCTTCCATCGAGTGGAAGAACGCGATATGTTTCTTTAGATATTGATTTAATGACCCATTCTAAATCTTCATTAAAGAAAATTGAAGCATATGCTCCATTAATAAAAAACAATTTAATTGATTTGTTAAGCAAGCAAACGTTTGACGAGATGATTACTGAAGAAGGTAAAAATAATATAAGAAAACAAGCATTAACGACCCTGCAAGCTCTTATGACCGAGCAAGCTGGAGATCCAACCATTGAACAAGTATTATTTACATCTTTTATAGTGCAATAAATATGACATCTGATGTATTGAATAATGAAGAAATCGATGCTTTAACAAATGAATCTGCAGGCGAGGACTCATTAAAATCGTATGATTTTTCTTCACAAGAAAAAATTACCAGAGGTCGGTATCCTACATTAGATATTATATATGAAAGGTTTATCCGAACATTTAAGATAGCTTTGGTAAATTTTTTACATACGGACATGGTTGTCGAAATTGAAAGTATTTATGCTTGTAAATTTCTAGAATATCAGCAAGCACTTTCTAATCCAGTTGCTATGAATTTCTTGAATGTACAACCCTTAAAAGGAGTGGGGTTGATTACAGCAGATTTTGAACTACTTTATAATCTGGTTGAAACCTATTTTGGTGGTGGCTCAAATGCTAATAAAAATGCATTACGTGATTTTACCCCATTTGAAAACAGAATGAATTCACTTTTGATGAATATATTAATTGAGCATTTATCACAAGCATGGTCCCCCGTTGTTCCATTAGATTTAAAACTTAAAAGCTTTGAAACTAATCCTATGTTGACAACTCAATATGCACCAAGTGAAATGATGTTATTGACTTGTTTTAAATTAAAATGGGCAACTGGCGAAGGTAAAGTTCATTTTATCTTACCTTATAAATTATTTGAACCCATAAAATCTGTTATTGGAACGGGCTTTAAAAGCGACAGAGAAGATCTAAATCAAAGTTGGCAAAAATCTATCACTAAAGAAATTATTGATGTTGAATTAGAAATCGGTGCAATACCTGCTACCGCTACAATCAGTGTGCAAGCACTCTCTATGATTAAATCAGGAGACATTATCCCAATTTTTATGCATGAAAATTGTGTTGTGACCATAAATGATATTCCTGTTTATGCAGGGAAATTTGGTGAGTTTAATGGTAAGTATGGTTTAAAAATTAAAAACATATTATCAAATTAAGGATGATATTTATGACAGACGTACCAAAAGCTAATCTTGAAACTCTGCAAAATGATGCTTTAAATAAAGAAAATTTGAATCAAAGTCCAAATTTAGAACTTATTTTAGATATTCCAGTTACTTTGAGTATGCAAGTGGGGAAAACTCCCATTACAATAAAAAATTTATTACAACTAAATCAAGGTTCAATTGTAGAGTTAGATAGACCTGCAGGTGATCCTTTAGATGTCTATGTAAATGGAAAACTAATAGCACACGGTGAAGTGGTTGTTGTAAACGATAAATTTGGCATCAGATTTACAGATGTTGTAAGTCCACAAGAAAGAATGGCTCAAATTAATCCGAGTTAATTAAAGGATAATCTTAACATGGATATGGCTTTATTTAAATCAATATTAGGTGTAATTATCACCCTTGCAATATTGGGTGTTTTTTCTTTTTACTTAAAAAAAATAAATCAAGCCAATGTAAAAAATAAAATATTAAGAATTAAAGAAATTCTTAATATTACAGCAAAAACAAAATTAGCAATTGTTGAAGTAGAAAATGAATTGATATTATTTTCTGTATCTGATGCTGAAATTAAGCTCGTGAAAAAAATTTCATCTTTTGAAAAAGAGCTAAAAGAACATGAAAAAAAATAATTATATCAAATCATTTTTTGTTTTTGTCTTTTTTCTATTTTCGGGTATTATTTTTTCCGAGCATGCATTCGCTCAAGATTTAAATTTAGACGCTTTTAAACTCAGTACCACATCAGGTGGCGCACAAACCTATTCTTTAAGTATTAAATTTTTAATATTAATAACAGCATTAACATTTTTACCTGCATTGGTATTAATGATGAGCTCGTTTACCCGAGTAGTGATAGTTTTATCAATATTAAGACAAGCATTAGGAATGCCACAAACGCCTAGCAATCAGATTATTATTGGTATTTCTTTATTTTTAAGTTTTTTTATCATGTCTCCAACAATAGATAAAATTTATAATGAAGCAATTGTTCCTTATCAAGAAAATAAAATCAATGATGATGTTTTTTTAGAAAAAGTAACTTCTCCAATTAAATCATTTATGCTAGATCAGGTCAGAGAAGATGATCTGCAATTATTTCTGCAGCTGTCAAAGAAAAATGATGATAAAAAAATAATTTCTGATTTGGAGAATGAAGAAACTCTTAAAAAAATACCTATGAACATATTGGTTCCAGCTTTTGTTACATCCGAACTCAAAACTGCATTTCAGATCGGCTTTGTGATATTTATTCCTTTTTTAATAATCGATTTGGTTGTTTCAAGTGTATTAATGTCTATGGGTATGATGATGTTATCTCCATTGGTTATTTCTTTGCCATTTAAAATTATGCTTTTTGTATTGGTGGATGGTTGGAATTTAATTATTAAACAGCTTGCAATGAGTTTTTCATAAGTGGGGATATAAATGGGGGCAGGTGACATAACAGATGTATTTAGAGAGGCAATTTTTCTTACTTTGCTTATCATGCTGATTATTATCACCCCAGGATTGCTTGTTGGTTTAATTGTGAGCATTTTCCAAGCAGCCACTCAAATTAATGAACAAACTCTTAGTTTCATTCCACGATTAATTGTGACTATGTTAGTCTTACTTATGACAGGGCCCTGGATATTAAAGTTATTATTAGATTTTACTCACAAACTCTTTGATCTCATGCCACATTTGGTAACGTAATGAATATACCAATTGATTTTTTTGATACATTATTAAAAAATATTTGGCCATTTGCTAGAATAGGTGGAATGGTCATGGTAATGCCTATTTTAGGCAGTGACATGTTGCCTTCTAGAATAAAAATGTTTTTAGTTATTAGTTTGTGTTTTTTTATAAGTCAAAAAATCCCATCATTGCCAGTAGTAGATTTGTCACTTAATACATATATTCTAATCATTTGTCAGATATTAATAGGTTTTGCGATTGGTTTTATTATTCAAGCTATTTATCAAGTTTTTATATTAACAGGTATGTTAGTTGGAAATCAAATGGGGTTAGGATTTGCTCAAATGCAAGATCCTGAAAATGGCGTATCTGTTCCTGAACTTTCTCATTTTTTTGGTATTTTATTTTTGTTTTTATTCATTAATTTTAATGGACACTTGAGATTAATTCAGATTTGCATTGAAAGTTTTGACACCATTCCAGTTTCAATCTCAACACTTAATTTAAATACATTACAAGACTATGCAGGATGGGGGGCTTGGATCTTTGCCAGGGCATTACAACTTGCCTTACCTGTTACCGCGGCACTTATTATTATCAACTTTGGTTTTGGTATTTTAGCAAAGGCAGCCCCGCAGTTAAATGTATTTTCTATTGGCTTTCCTATTATGTTGTTATGTGGCTTTTTCCTACTTTGGATAACGCTGCCAAATGTTTTATATTTTTTCCATGAATTATTAGATTTAGCTTTGTCTAAAATAAATGACATGCTTAAAATAGATTACGAGAAAGCTTAGATGGAAAACTCTCAAGAAAAGACCGAAGATGCCACCGACAAACGAAAACAAGACCTTAAAAAACAAGGATCTGTTGTTCGCTCCAAAGAATTGACCACCACACTCATTTTGCTGGTAGGGACAAGTTCGCTTATTATTTTTTCAAAATACTGCGCTGCACATTTTTTTGATTTATTTTTATTATGGGAAGAAGATATCAGAAATGTAGAACTTATGCATGTTTTGGGCTTTGGTTTAAAAACATTATTAATTATTGTACTACCGATTATTGTGGTTTTATTTATCACTTCATTTTTTTCTCCTTTATTAATAGGGGGATGGTCATTTTCGTTGGAAGCATTAGAAGTAAAATGGTCAAGAATGGACCCAATAGCAGGACTCGGAAAAATATTTTCAACAAAGAGTTTAGTTGAATTAATAAAGTCAATTGTGAAATTTCTGGTAGTTGTTATTTTTTCCGGATTAATTTTAAATTATTTTTTAGATAAATATATTAACATTTCACAGCTACCAGTAGAAACAAGTGTAACATATACATTGTATTTATTGGGAATAGGTTTTTTAATAATGTCTTTAAGTTTAATTATCGTTGCTATCATCGACGTTCCTTGGCAATTATTTAGTTTTTTGGAGCAATCTAAAATGACTAAACAAGAAGTAAAAGATGAAATGAAAGACAGCGAAGGAAAACCAGAAGTAAAAAATAAAATAGCTGAATTAAGACAAAAATTAGCCAGAAGGCGAATGATGGCAGAAGTACCTACAGCAGATGTTATTATTACCAACCCAACACACTTTGCTTGTGCTTTGAAATATGATGGTAAAAAAATGCAAGCACCGATCTTAGTCGCCAAAGGAACCGATCTTGTAGCACAACAAATTCAAAAAATTGGCAAAGAAAATGATGTTCCCATTCTGTCTTATCCTTTATTGGCTCGTGCAGTTTATTATACCACCGACTTTAATAGGGCCGTACAACCTGTTTTATACAAAGCAATCGCACAAGTTTTAGCGTATGTTTTTCAATTAAAAACCTTTAAACAAGGTAAAGGAAAACTACCAAATATGCCAGTAGAATTAGATATACCAGATGAAATTAGGAGTAAATACTGATGTTTAAAACCATCACATCGGGTGCAGCCATCCCTATAGGCATCATACTTATGTTGCTTATGATGATTTTACCTCTTCCTACCTTTTTGTTAGACGTTTTATTTACTTTTAATATTTCACTGTCATTAATTGTTTTATTATCAGGGATTTATGTTTCGAGGCCCCTAGAATTTACAGTGTTTCCAACTATTTTATTATTAGCAACACTTTTACGATTAGCTTTAAATATCGCCTCAACACGAGTTGTTTTGTTAAATGGTCATGGTGGTTCCGATTCAGCGGGTCAAGTGATTGAGTCATTTGGTGAAGTAGTGATTGGCGGAAATTATGCTGTTGGTATTGTGGTGTTTATCATATTAGTTATTATTAATTTCGTTGTGGTGACAAAGGGTGCCGGTAGAATATCTGAAGTCACAGCAAGATTTACTTTAGATTCTATGCCTGGCAAACAAATGGCAATAGATGCCGATTTAAATGCGGGGTTAATCAATCAAGATGAAGCCAAACGAAGAAGAGTGGATGTTGCACAAGAAGCAGATTTCTATGGCTCCATGGATGGTGCCAGTAAATTTGTGAGAGGCGATGCTATTGCCGGCATTTTAATCTTATTAATAAATTTAATTGGTGGTATTTTTATTGGTACACTACAACATCAATTACCCTTATCAATAGCAGTTGAAACTTATGCTTTGTTAACCATAGGTGATGGACTTGTTGCTCAAATACCCGGATTATTGCTTTCAATTGCAGCAGCTATTATGGTGACTCGAGTATCCACCGCTCAAGATATGGGGAACGCGGTTAAAACTCAATTATTTGCACAACCTAAATCACTTATATTTTCAGGTGCCATTTTAATCTTAATTGGTTTAATTCCAGGTATGCCACATATCGCTTTTTTAAGTTTAGGAGCATTAATATTTTGGGCAGGCTATTATCTAAAAAACACTTCAGAAAAAGCGCTGTCAAAAGAAGCTAATAGTGAAAATGCCGAAATAAAATCTGTCACACAAAATCAATCACAAAATATAAAAAGAGAAAGCATAGAAAGTGAAGAGAATAAAAAAGATTTAGACTGGGAAGATGTTAAACAGGTTGATCCGGTTACTCTTGAACTAGGCATTAAACTCATAGAATTAGTCGAGCAAGGTAGTAATAGTGTGCTCTTTTCTCGCATAAAAGGAATACGAAAAAAATTATCTGAGAATTTAGGATTTCTTATTCCAGTCGTTCATATTAAAGATAATTTATCATTATGTCATACGCATTATAGAATTTTAATTCAAGGTGTCGAAGTAGGCTCAAGTGATATTGTTTTAAACAAAAATTTAGCCATTAACCCAGGGCAAGTTTTTGGCAATATTGATGGCATAGACACCAAGGAACCTGCTTTTGGATTACCTGCTAAATGGATAGATAAAAGTCAATCAGACCGAGCGCAAAGTTTAGGGTACACGGTTGTTGATATACCAACAATTATTGCGA
>CAYSTH010000098.1:0-7883 GCA_964433995.1 uncultured Francisellaceae bacterium
GGCTAAAAGCTGAATGGGTGTAGTTTTTTTAAAAAAAGATTTATTCAACAAAGCCCTAAAAAAAATTAAATAACATATATATCTAAAAATAAATTGATTATTCCAGAATAAAATAAATTCCCCGAGTCAAAAAAATGACCATAAATAGTTAATAACAGTGAAAAAAACAGAGATCTATAATATGTTTTGATGTTGTATCATTTATTTTTTTATCGAGGATAATTTTATGAAAATATTAGATAAGTTAACAACCAATCATGTTTCTGGTGGTTATTATACTGATGTTGTCCCTGCAGGTATGAGCTTGCCAGGTTATATATTTAGCTTACACGGCAACTGTAACATCACTGCTAGTGCGGGAAACCACGATCTTTTATGGGATGGCAGTAACATGATTCTAGGTATTCCATATGAGGTGACTGTAGAGACTACTCAGTTTGGAGACTTTGTTTCTAACTCAACTTATCGCGTGACCAAATATCATGATAAATGCCAATTTGAGCACCTTCCTCAACTTGACTGATACTTTTGCACTCGCTCTTGACAAGGAAACAAATGTTCTCTAATCTTAATTGCATAGAGAGAACATTTGTTCGCTTAACAATTAGGTTGTATGAACGAGATAAAACACTCGAAAGATACTCACTATTTAGCCAAACTCCAAGATTATTACGCCAAATATCGTAGTTTGCCCTCTTACGCACGTTTGAGTGAAATCTTGGGGTTAGCGGCTAAATCTGGCGTAAAAAAAGTATTAGAACGATTACAAAAACAGGGTTACTTAAGCCGCACCCCGGATGATGTGTGGGTGCCTGAAACAAGTTTTTTTGAACGTTTTGTTTCAGAAGTCGCTGTGCCTGCTGGCTCACCTATCTCTGCTCATGATGTGAATACTGAAGCCTTTTTAATCGATCAATATTTAATCAACAAACCTTCACAAACAACTTTAATTCCGGTTAAAGGCGATTCTATGCGCGATGCTGTGCATGATGGTGACATTGCCGTTGTAGAACGTATTTCTACTGCTAAACTAGGTGACTTGGTTGTGGCCATTGTCGATGGTGAATTTACGTTAAAAACTTTGATTCAAGAAAAGGGCAAATTTGCGCTTTTACCTGCAAACCCAGATTACCCCACCATTTATCCTGAGGGGAAACTTGAAATTTTTGGCATTGTTGTGGGATTAATTCGGAAATATCGAAATTAAGTCAACTAAATGACTTTAATTCGGGGTAATGAAATGACAAAAATTTTACTCAGTTACTAGATTTACACTGCATTGCAGTTTATAGTCTGCGGTATTAAATAACCTCTTAATTAATCAACTATATAGAGCGTGTGATGGTATTCGGAAAACTGATACCCAAAGAAGAAAAGTTTGTTGACTTTTTCGTGCAAGTTGCTGGACTAACTGTGGATGGTGCTCGTGCACTAGAAGTCCTTTTAAATAATTTACATGATGCTAAGCAACATGCTGAACGTATCAAAGACTTAGAACATCAAGCAGATGAGATTACACATCATACAGTTGAGTTATTGCACAAAACTTTTATCACACCGTTCGATAGAGAAGACATTTATCGCCTCATTGGCAAGCTAGATGACATTTTAGACTTTATCGATGCAGCTGCTGAACGCTTGCATCTCTATGAAATTACAGATGTTCCTCCTGAAATGTTACAGCTAGCAGGCATCTGCCTAAAATCGACTTATGCTATAAAAGACGCAATGGGGTACCTCAATGACTTGAGAAAACCCGAAGAAATGGTCAAGCTCTGCGTCGAAGTACATCGTTTAGAAAACGAAGCTGATCAAATTCTGCGTCAAACGATTGCCAAGCTATTTAAGCAAGAACCTGATACTCGTCGATTGATAAAACTCAAAGAAATTTTTGAGTTACTTGAGACAGTAACAGACCGATGTGAAGATGTTGCCAATATTGTAGAAGGCATTTTGCTTGAATATGCTTAAAGGTGCATTCTAAACAATGGAATATAGTGCTTTATTGATTTTTTCAATAGTCGGCATGGCGCTGCTATTTGATTTTTTGAATGGCTTTCATGACGCTGCCAATTCTATTGCCACCATCGTTTCGACTCGCGTGCTACGCCCCCATTGGGCCGTCATGTGGGCAGCATTTTTTAATTGTATCGCCTTTTTATTTTTTGAGTTGCATGTTGCTAACACAATAGGGACGGGCATTATTGATCCGACTTTTGTCGATCCCTTAATTGTTTTATCTGCTCTCCTGGGCGCTATTTTTTGGAATATTTTTACCTGGTTTTTTGGCCTGCCTTCTAGCTCCTCTCATGCCCTGATTGGTGGCTTAGGTGGAGCGGGTATTGCTAAAGCTGGGTTTGGTTCATTAAAACTCTCAGGGTTTGTGAAGATTGGCTTGTCTATTGTCATTTCCCCCCTATTAGGGTTTATTCTTGCTTTAATTCTCATGACGACGATTTCACTTTGTTTATACCGTGCTGTGCCCATGAAAGTAGATAGATGGGCCAGACGAGCACAACTGGTTTCTGCCTCACTATATAGCTTGGGACATGGCGTGAATGACGCGCAAAAAACGATGGGTATTATCGCCGTACTTTTATTTTCAACCGGCCAAATCTCTCATTTTTATGTACCGGTCTGGGTTGTTGTTGCTTGCCAAATTACCATGGGCTTAGGCACATTGTTTGGTGGTTGGCGTATTGTTCGCACCATGGGCATGAAAATTACCAAACTCAAACCTATTGGTGGCTTTTGTGCCGAAACGGGTGGCGCGCTTACTTTATTTCTAGCCACCGCATTAGGCATACCCGTGTCGACAACTCATACGATCACAGGTGCCATTATGGGTGTAGGTGCTTTCACTAAATTTAGCGCAGTTCGTTGGGGTGTGGCTGAACGTATTGTTTGGGCATGGATTCTCACTATCCCTGCAGCAGGTATTGTCTCTGCAGCAACGTGGTCGCTTTGCCAATATTTTTTGGTTAATCCTTAATATCTTCTACAAACCAATTGGCTGCTTTACTAATGGCCAAATACCCACTTTGAAAAAAGGTTAAAATCGTTTCTTTGGGATCGGGACTTTGTATACACTCATGGTAAGAAAGTGCTCCCATCACAGATTCCTCATCACCTAACCATTTTGCATTAGCGGGAAAAAGAGGCTGTTTTGATAAGTCTAGGTATTCTGGATTGGGTTGAATATAAAAAATAGGCTGAGGGATATAGTCATCCCCTACCCAAAAACCAATTGTAAACATTTCGTGAGAATAAGTTTGCTGAAATACTTTACCATGTACTGTGCTGGTCACGCCTAAAATTTGATTGCCAGTATAAATCGAACAAGCTAAATCAAACGTTTGCCAATATAAAAAAACCGGTGAAACTTTACCGACGAAGTTGCCTTTAAATTGTTCTAAGAGTGGATATACTTTGCTAAAAATAAACCATAATCGTTCTAAATAATCTTTGTTATAAGCTCTTGGCTGATTATCTTCAGCAAAAGGGACCTCCGATCTGACTCTAGAAGGATCAAAGGGCTTAGCATAAATAACAATATCTATGCCCATTTTACTGCATACGCCTAATACTTTTTTATAGAATTCCGCAACCGTCAGCCCTTCTACAGAAAATCCATAGGTTTGACCACTTGAGTGGCTCGCAATTAATTTATGGTTGATTAAATCTAATTTCAACTCAAATAACCCACTCTCATGCACCAATGGCCCAGTGGTCGCACCATTAGGTGTTAATAATAAGGGGGCATGCCAAAAATGTTGTTGAGGTGGAAAATAGCCTAGACGAATTTTCCCTAAAATTTGCAAAAATAAATGAATCAAAATCTTGGTTTCTATCCAATTTTCTAGTTTCAATTCTGGAAAATTTACAAAATGCATTCTACTATCCCAATTTATCTTGCCAATTATCTAGCAATGCCTTTGATACCCCTATCCCACCACACACTACCACCACAATACGTTGGTAATCGGCTATTTGAGGGCAGGATTCGTACACTGCTGCTAAAGCCATGCCGCAAGCAGGTTCTACCAACATACGGTGATCATCTGTAAAAGATAAACAAGCTTTCAGTGCTGCGTTATCATCATACAATGTATTTAAAATAAGATGTTCTTTAGACCATTCAAGTGCTCTATAAGTCACCCTTTTGGCTGCTAAACTTGTCGCTATAGTGGATACTTTGTCGAGCGTAATAAGTTTGCCGGCTTCGATGCTGCGTTGAAATGATGCTGCACCAGTTGGTTCAACTGCTAAAATAGCCGTAGATTGCCATCCTACTTGGTGTAACCCCTCTGCTACACCGCATAGTAATCCACCACCACCCACTGCCACAATAATCAAATCAGGCTGTTGAGTCATTTGCTGGCAAAGCTCTGTCACTAAACTGGTATGACCTGCCCATATGGTAGGATGATCAAAAGGCGGAACAAAACCTCCTCCTATTTTTTCATTAAACTCAAGTGCGGCTTTATTTGCTTCATCCCAAACATGACCGATTATTTTCACATCAGCGTTTAAACTGTGTAATAAATCGATAAAAATTTGATGAGTGGTTTCAGGAACAAAAACCGTCACTGGCATACCTAGCTTTTGACCTGCATAA
The DNA here is from genome assembly GCA_964433995.1 of uncultured Francisellaceae bacterium. Lineage (GTDB taxonomy): Bacteria > Pseudomonadota > Gammaproteobacteria > Berkiellales > Berkiellaceae > CADEEZ01. The sequence goes on from CAYSTH010000098.1 coordinate 4,619, forward strand.
GCGACAGAATAGCCTGCATTCCCTCCTGAAGAACTCACTAAATGTATTTTGCCTAACGATTTCCATTGTTGACATAATTTACCTATCCCGCGAATTTTAAAGGATCCAGAAGGCTGTAAATTTTCACACTTTAAATATATTGCTTTACCTGTTTTTTTGCTTAGGGGTAAAGATAAAAGAAGAGGTGTGGTGATATGTAATGACAATATGAACATCCCAAATTATCAGCTTGATAATACACTTTATACTCTAAGTGTATAATATTATAATTAGGCTGTCTTGGCATATTTTTCATCAAGTAGGATTCGATTTTCTTCGATTTCTCTGAATAACTCCTTGTAGAGAATCTTGATTTTTTTCTGGTTTTTCCAGTAACGTTTGTCGCCTTTTCGCTCTTGCTTCTTTAACGCCATGCTCAAAAGTCGGTAATGTATTTGGTTTTTTTTCTTCATGTTTCAAAATATCTTTTAAAGCCGAAAGGGTTGCGGCGCTTTTTACTTCGGCAATAATTTCTTGTACCGGTGCAACATCTTTCATTTTGCTGGAAATAGGTGCCATATTAGCCAATCTTTTATCTGTATAATAACTGACTGATGTTACCTTAAAGTCTTCATCAGAGACTTTTAATGCAGGTGCATCATCATTTGCACCATTGGTTTCTCGATTAGGTGCGCCATTGTGCACTCGTGGCATAATTTGATGAAATTTTTTATCATCTTCTGCATTCCCTGGTCTGGGAGCATATCCATGTTTTTCGATAAAAATACAATATGCCTCAATGTGCTCGTTTAATAAACCCGTTCTATCTTCACCACTTTTACAAAACCATTCGACAAAATTGTCCATCTGATTTGCTAATAATGCAAATCTTGCTTGAAATTGATAATTTCCAGAATTTAAACCATCTATTTTTTCTTGTACGTCTTTTACTTTTTCAGATAATGCTATTTTTTTCTCCGGATCGGTTTCTTTTTCCATTTTTTTCATTAATTTATGTTTTTCTTTTGAGGCTAATTTTTGCTGAAATAATCTTTTCATACCTGGTTGTGGTTGATTATAATAAGTATCTAATGTGTCTACAAATAAACGCATTTTTTGAAAGTTTTGATCTGTTTTTAAATCTTCTCGTATAGGATTACCTTGAATGTCATTTAATTTTTCCCGTAAAGCGGGAATTTCTTTAACATAAACTTTTTTTCTAGCAATGGCTAAATTTTTGTAATGCACATCGAGCTTACTTTCTTCTTTGCTTATGACTTTTTTAGCTTGGTTTCGGTCTTTTTCTACTGCTTTTGTAACGACCTTAAGTGCTTTTACTTCTTCTTTTAAGTGTTGTTGTTCCCTTTTCATTGCAGGAACATCAATCATGTTTTGATGTTCTGGCTGATTAAGCGCACGATCACATGCTGCTAATTCTTGTTTTTTTCTGGTCAATTCCACATTTAACATGTGCAAAGACTCATTGGAAGCTTCTAATGTTTGATAAGCGTTTTGCAATTTCGTAAAATCATATTTGTCTATTTTGGCAAGATATTTTTGAATATTTTTGTCCGATTCAACTGTCATCACCATGGTCGCCATCGTATTGTTATGCTCTAAACCATCCCCTATTTTTAAAGTATTCACAAAATTCGCAACCAGGTTATTTAACCCTCTATTGTTGACTCTTTGCACTAATGCTTGTGCTTCTAAAGTGCCCACGCCTCTTACGGCATTTACTCCCACACTCATAAAGGTAGAATTGAGTTTCACTTTGGTGGTGGATTCAGAACCAGGCAAATCTAATTCTATTTCACGCCCCTGAAGAGACCAATACGCAAGCCTTGAATCATTCACTTGACGATATTGTTTCATGGGATCGTCAACTTTTTTAGTGATTAACGGGTTATCATCTGCCACTGGTGATAATAAACTCATGGTTGACATGTCTAATGGTAAAGGTTTTTTACCAGAAAAAATATCATTAATTTCTTCTAATCTGACTCGCTCTGTGAGCGTTAAATCTTTTTTATCACTTAAATTTTGTTGTTCTTTTGCTAAAGTAGCTAATTTCTCTTTGGCGGCCACCGCCATTGTTTGGCGTACATTTTGCATCGTACGATATTGGCGTTCGGCTTCATTTTCGATTTTCAGTACACTCGGTGAGCCATGACGATGTCCCGAAAAAAGTACTTTGTTACCTACTTTCACCTCTGTACGCAAGGCATTGGCTTGTCCCACCTGAAATTTATCACGAATGGTACTAGGGTTTGTATAAAGTCTATTATCAGGCGCTTGTTCGTTATATATTTCTCGATATAGCTCCCTTTGAGAACCTGTGAGTTCTCCTTCTGGGAAATGAGAACTCGTGACCGCAAATCCTTCTGCAGAATAATGGTTTTCCTGAATTGGACGTACTTCTTTGGCTCTTAAATGGTGTGCTTTTGTATTGATTTTTTTAATCACTGCATCAGGTTTTTTAGCATCCGGTTCAACATAATGAGCAAGTAATCTATTTATTTTTTTTAGTTTGTCGGTATTAAATTCATAGTATTTATCAAACGCTTCATTAAATTCTTTATCTGCCAGTTGTAACAAGAGTTTGGCTTCTTTTTGATGTGCTTGAATCATCTCTTTCGATACGGTCGGATCAGATTCCCAACGTTCAGCACGCATGAGTAAAATATTAGCCTCTTGTTTGGCTTGAGCTAACTTATTTTTTGCTTGTTGAAAATCTGCTTCTGCTCTTTTATCTTGAACAGTAGAAAAAAAAGCTGTCATATTTTTCTCAAGTTCATTTAGACCCCAAGCATCTTTTGCTTGTTGTGCTGAATTTTTTTGAGTATCTTCTTGATTGAGTGCTTGTGCTGCCCGAAGACGTGCTCTGGCATACTTTAAAACTATCTCACTAGACAAAACAGGATGACCATCTTCTTCAACATGGCGAATAATTCGAGGTGATCCTGATAAATCTTGTGTTGTCTCTACCCTGTAGGCATTATTTCTATCGGTCATATTACGTTCTCGATACAGATGTACTTTCAAGCTTACTCTTAAGTCTCATAAACAATGACAAAAATTGAACAAAAAAGTTGCCATTTTGTAGTGAATCAGAAGAAATGGTTGGTGATAGGTTGAAAAATCTCCCTTACCCCAACCCTTTCCCGCGAAGCGAACGCAATTAAATTTAAAATCTAGGTATTAAAAATTTGTGTTTCTTATGCCCTCTTCTGCTTCGCTGGGAGAGAGTGGCCTGAAAGGTCGGGTGAGGGAGAATGACCACTGT
>CAYSTH010000099.1:0-7817 GCA_964433995.1 uncultured Francisellaceae bacterium
CTGTACTTTGAGGGTGTATGAGTACATCGATATTTTTAGCTGGCAGATTAAATAAAAAGTGCGCCTCAATCACTTCAAGCGCTTTATTCATTAAGGTCGCAGAATCAACCGATATTTTTTTGCCCATTTTCCAAACAGGATGCGATGTGGCTTGCTCAGGAGAGACTTTATCTAATTGCTCTATAGGTGTTTTTAAAAATGGACCGCCTGATGCGGTTAAAATAATTTTATTCACCCCTTCTGGCTTGCGGCCAACTGAATAATCGCGAGGCATCACCTGAAAAATAGCATTATGCTCGCTATCTACTGGCAATAAGGTTCCACCACCTTCTTTCAAGGCATGAATGAAAAGCTCACCAGCCATCACTAAGGGTTCTTTGTTCGCTAATAAAATACGCTTACCATGCATGGCAGCTGTCATTAATGGCATTAAACCAATCGCCCCGACTAGTCCACCCACAACAATATCTACGGGTGCATGGCTCATTAGTTCAATAATAGATTCATGGCCGAATAAGACTGGCGTAATATTGCCCTGCTCCCTCAGTTCTGCGTGCAATTTTTGATGCGCATGAGGGCAAGTCACCACCACAAATTTTGGCTGAAATAAGGCAATTTGTTGCGTAAGCAAACTGATGTTTTTATGCGCTGTTAGCGCATAAACTTGAAATTTATCTTGCTGTTTTTGAATGACTTCTAAGGTATTTAGGCCAATAGAGCCTGTTGAACCTAAAATAACGACTTGCTGTAAAGTTGTATTCATATGGTCACTTTTTTATTTTTTTTAAGATAAATAATAAATTAACATCAACGTATAAACCGGAGCTGTTGCATACAAACTGTCTAATCTATCCAGAATGCCTCCGTGCCCTGGCAACAGTTGGCCACTGTCTTTCACACCCTGTAGACGTTTGAGTACGCTTTCAAATAAGTCGCCATAAACAGAAAATAAATATAAAACAGAAGCCAAGGAAACAAACTTAAAAATACCAATCGTTTCAGGTTGAACAAGAAAATAAAATCCCATGATGGCAATTAAAACGGCACTAAAATATCCGCCGAAAAAACCGGCAAAAGTTTTATTTGGACTGCCTTTAGGAAAAATTTTAGTTTGACCAAATTTTTTGCCTATAAAATAAGCACCCGAATCAGCAAGCCAAACAAAAACAAATAAACTCAAAATATAATAAGGCCCTAATCCAGGTGTCGCTCGAACCGTCACTAGGCTCAACCAAAAACCAATAATAACCAAATACCCCATGAACAACCATGATAATTGGCTTAACCCAACGCTATCTAATGAGTGATTGACAATGATTTGAGTGGGATATGACTTTAAAGGATTCCCTAACCACATCCATAGAAAAATACCTAACCAACATGCCGTGAGCAGATGAAATACATAAGAGCCTTCATGATAATGGTATAATTCACTTGTCATCGCCAAAAAAATTAAGGCAATGCCACCCATTAAATAAAAACTTAATCCAATTAAAAAAGAAATAGAGTTTCGTCTGCTCGAGCGGATAAATAATTTAAACCACTCATACAAAGACAATAAAGCGACTGCCCCCAGCCCTATGGCAAAATGATTTGAAGACAAAGCCAAAACAGCCCAAACGACTAAAGGAATGAGTAAAGCTGCTGTAAAAATTCGTGTTAGCATAATATCTCCACCCCTTGTTCTCTTAACTGTGAAGTGGTTTTACCAAATCTTCTTTCTGTTTTATTAAAAAAATTAAGCGCCAAATCAAAATCTTTTTCAGAAAATTCTGGCCACATAACAGGTGTAAAATAAAGCTCTGTATAAGCCATTTCCCATAACATAAAATTACTGAGTCTAAACACATCACTTGTGCGAATAAACAAATCTGGATTTTTTTGAGAAGCAAGACTCAAATAATCTTGCCACTTGCCTTTTTGTGCGTGCTGCAACCAACATTCCACTGCTTGGTTAATATCCCACTGACCTGAATAATTACAGGCTATGTTTAAATGTAATGCTGTATTGTGTTGCGTCAATTCTTCTGCTTCTATAATGGCTTGTCTTAAAGATAGCGGCAAATCCTCTTTATTACCTATAATCGTTAATTTAATTTGATGGTTATTTAACCAATGCACCTGTTTTTTTAAAGATAGCAAGAAGAGTCGAAATAAATAGCGCACTTCTTTCATTGGGCGCTGCCAATTTTCTTGGCCGAAGGCAAACAAAGTTAAAGTGGGAATTTGGTGTTTTATACAAAGTTCTGCCATTTTGCTGGCAGTTTCTACACCTTTTTTATGACCTTTAGAACGACTTAAATTATTTTGTTGCGCCCAGCGACCATTTCCATCCATCACAACGGCAAGATGTGTCGGTTTTTTGGGGCCAAGCTCAACTTTTTCAATCATTTAAACACCGTCACTTACATTGCAAGCAAATCTTTTTCTTTTTTGCTTAAAATATCATCGATGTTTTTAATAAATTGATCTGTCAGTTTTTGAATTTTATCTTCAAATCCTCTTTCTTCGTCTTCACTGATTTGTTTCTTTTTATGCAAGTCTTTTGCTTCTTGTAAAGCATCTCGACGAATGTTTCTGATCGCTACTTTGCCTTCTTCACATTCAGTTTTTACTTTTTTGATGAGTTCTTTACGACGCTCTTCACTTAAAGGAGGCAATGGCACACGAATCATCTCTGTTCCGCCTACAGGATTTAAACCCAAATCAGCAGCACGAATTGCTTTTTCGATGACAGGAGTAAGTTTTTTCTCCCAAGGCTTTACCGTTAGCATTAATGCACTTTCTACATGTACATTTGCTACCTGTGCTAATGGCACCATACTACCGTAATAATCCACCATCACATGTTCTAACAAACTAGGGTGTGCTCTTCCGGCACGCAATCTTGATAATTCATCTTCTAAGGCTCTAATGGTTTTATCCATACGACCTTTTGCTTCAGTTTGAACTGTATTCAGCATTTTACAATCCTCTATTATTTTTTAGCGTTCAACCAATGTGCCTTCGTTAGCACCCTGAACAATTCTCATCAATATGCCTGGATTTTTAATATTAAATACCCTGATCTTTAAATCATGATCTCGGCACTGACAAAATGCAGCTAAGTCCATCACCCCTAATTCATCTGCTAGCGCCTTATCAAAAGTAATTTTTTTGAATAAAGTGGCATTAGGATTTTTTTGAGGGTCTTCAGAATATACGCCATCTACATTAGTGGCTTTTAGTAGCACATCTGCTTCAATTTCTATGGCTCTTAAACTCGCAGCCGAATCTGTCGTCACAAGTGGATTGCCTGTGCCCGCAGAAAAAATAACCACTCGACCTTGCTTAAGATGGTGAATGGCTTTTAACCTATTGTAATGATCTGCTATCCCACTCATTGGAATAGCAGACATAATTCGAGTAGCCAATCCCATGGTTTCCATGACATCACGCATGGCAATGGCATTCATCACTGTTGCCAACATCCCCATTTGATCGGCAGAGATACGGCCTAAACCTGCTTTTTCAAGCTTTTTACCTCTAAAAAGATTGCCGCCCCCAATCACCATGCCAACTTCTACGCCCAGTTTAACAAGTTCTTGAACTTCTAACGCAACGCGTCGAATGACATTTGGGTCTATACCAAAAGGTTCATCTCCCAGTAAGGCTTCGCCACTGAGTTTTAGTAAAATTCTTTTGTAAGTTAATGGGGACGTCGACACGACTATTTACTCCCTTGAACTTGCGCCATAACCTCTTCATGGAAATTAAGCTTAACAACTTCGATACCTTCACCTACTTCAAAACGAGTGAAACGTACAATAGTCGCTTGCTTTTCTTTCAATAAAACACCAATGGTTTTATCTGGGTCTTTAAAGAATGGCTGACCTAATAAGCAGACTTCCGCAAAATGCTTATTAATTTGGCCAATGACGATTTTTTCCTGAATAGCAGCTGGTTTGCCAGAATTTTCTGCTTGAGCCATGAAAATATCTTTCATTTTTTCCATTTCGGAAGCTGGCACTTGATCTTGGCTAATATATTCAGGCTTAGAAGCAGCAATGTGCATTGCGATATCTTTAGCAACAGCTTCTTCTCCGCCTGTCATTTCGACGATAACACCAATTTTGCTACCATGATGAATGTATTGACCGATGATGTTTTTGCCAACGTTATAATATTTTGCACGACGCGCAATAATATTTTCACCTAATTTAGCAATCAGCGCTTGTCTGGCTTCTTCGATACCAGGCAATGAACTTAAGTCTTCTTGCTTGCTATCAAGAACCATATTGGCAACTTGACTTGCAAAAGCCTGAAAATCTGGATGGCGTGCAACGAAATCGGTTTCGGAATTAATTTCGACCAAAGCAACGGCGTCTTTATTGGCAGACACTTGAATCGCAACCATACCTTCCGCTGCCACTCTACCCGCTTTTTTAGCTGCTTTTTTGTGTCCTGATTTCGCAATGACAATTTCTGCTTCTGCTATTAATTCTGCTTCTGCTAAAGCTGCATTGGCTTCTTTGGCTTCATTTAGGGCTGATTTACATTCCATCATGCCCGCACCAGTGCGCTCACGTAATTCTTTTACCATGCTAGCCGTAATATTGGTCATGGCCGACTCCTCAATAATTTACTTGTACTCATAAAATAATGCTAAAAACGCTTTTCGGAAAAAAGGGGGCAAGGCCCCCTTCTTGAATTAGCAATGCTTATTGCTCATCTGGAATTTCGACAAATTCCGTTTGCTCAAACTGAGCTTGCATATTAGATTGTGTTCCTTTGGCTTGATTAATGGTCTCAGCCACATTTTCTAGGAAGAACTCGATAGAGCGAACTGCATCGTCGTTTCCTGGGATCACATAAGAAATGTTATCAGGTGAATGATTGGTGTCGACAACGCCTACAACAGGAATACCTAGCTTGTTAGCTTCTAATATACTGATGTTTTCATTACCTACGTCGATAACAAACAAAGCATCTGGCAGTGTATTCATATTCTTGATACCGCCTAGACCACGCTCTAGTTTTTCTAGTTCGCGACTACGTGTTAAAGCTTCTTTTTTAACGAGCTTGTCGAAAGTACCATCGTCTTTCATTGCACGAAGCTCTTCAAGACGCTTGATAGATTGCTTAACCGTCTTAAAGTTAGTTAACATTCCACCTAGCCAACGGTAGTCAACATAAGGCATGCCACAACGTTCAGCATATTGCTTAATCAACGGGCTAGCGGCACGTTTTGTACCAACAAATAAGATTTTACCGTTACGAGCGGCAATACGTGAAATGTAGTTTAACGCCTCACGAAACATCGGAGCCGTTTTTTCTAAATTAATAATGTGGATTTTGTCGTAAGTACCATAAATGTACTCACCCATTTTAGGGTTCCAGTAACGACCTTGGTGACCGAAATGAACACCAGCTTCAAGCATTTGGCGCATATGAATTGCCATCGAAGATACTCCTATCAACTTTTGGGTTAAGCCTCCGCGATTACTGATCTGACAAAAACAAGTTTTGCACCCAAAACCAAGTAATTTACACGCGTGTGGACTAAAATTATGTTATTTAACTTTCGAGAAATACTTAGGTATTTATACCTGTGTACCCTCGCAGGGTTTATACCATATAATTACCTAAATCGAAACTAGGATGATGTATAGAATATGAATATAACCCTTCACACTCCCGAACAAATTGCCAAAATGCGGATTGCTGGTCGTCTGGCTGCCGAAGTATTAGAAATGATTGAGCCCTACGTTAAACCAGGGGTTACCACCAATACCCTAAATGATATTTGTCATCGTTATATTACTGAGACACAACAAGCTATTCCTGCCCCCCCCTTAATTACCGAGGTTTTCCTAAATCTATTTGCACCTCTATCAATCACCAAGTTTGCCATGGCATTCCTAATGACAAGCCTTTAAAAGAGGGCGATATCGTCAATATCGATATTACGGTGCTTAAAGATGGCTTTCATGGTGATACCAGCAAAATGTTTTTTGTTGGCGCCCCCAGCATATTGGCCTCTCGCTTAACTCGCATTACCCGAGAATGCTTATTAAAGGCAATAGCCCTTGTCAAACCCGGTACTTATTTGGGAGACATAGGCGCTGTCATACAAGAACATGCAGAGAGTCATCATTATTCTGTGGTGCGAGAGTATTGCGGTCATGGAATAGGTGAAGTCTTTCATGCCGACCCACAAGTTTTACATTATGGTCAATGGGGCACCGGCATTCAATTGAAAGCAGGCATGATCTTTACGATTGAACCCATGATTAACGCTGGTAAGCGTCAAGTGAAACTCTTGCCAGATGAATGGACAGTCATAACCAAAGACCGATCTTTGTCTGCACAGTGGGAACATACTGTACTGGTGACAGAAACAGGCTACGAAGTACTAACCAAAAGACATGAAGAAACTGATTTGCCTGTATAACCATACAGGCTTTATATCTTTAAAAATGAAAAAATAGGTTGCCCTAAACAATCTTACCCATGACCAAACTATACTTAGGAATATGAACAAAAATTGGTAAAAATAGCAGTAGTGACATATGACAGCCATTCCTGAACAGAAAAAACTGGTTGCCTATTTAATTGCTCCGATTAAGAGCCATACGACTATTCTATTTTCAAGTGATAATTTACAGCTTCAAGAAGCCAACCTACAAACTTTTTTAAATACCCATCCTGAATATGAGTTGATAAAAACTTTTGTAGAATTGGGGGACATGAAGCGCCAACGCTTAAAATGGCCAGAACTTAAAAAAGCCATTGACTATTGCACCACTCAACAAGCCGATTTGGTGTTAGCAGAAATCAAAAATCTCACCTCCAATGAAAGTTTTAGCGAACTGCTGCTTCATTTCGTGACTTTACCTAGAGAGCTGTTTTGTTGCGATCAACCTCTGATTACAGGTGAAACCCTGCCTGCTGTTATTGAGCATGCACGCACACAGCGTGTTCAGCATGGCAATTTGATTAAAGCGGGTCTTAAGCGCTCTCATGCCAAATCGGGCAATCCACATGCGGTTGAAGAGATTAACCGAGTGAATCGGCCTAAAATTTCGCATGCCATTATTTATTCTTTGTTGCTTCACCCTATCATTGAAGAATATGCGCAAAATGGCTACTCCCAGCGTAAGATGGTTGAAATGCTCAATTCTGAAGGTTATCCTGCCCCTGAAGGTGGTACCTGGGTGCTTTCACAGTTTCAAAAAATGCTTGAGCGGATGAAGGTGAATCAAACTGCGCTTTTGCTCGAATCTAGGCTAACAGACGAATTAGCGTCTGGGCTCACAAACGCACAAATAGCCGAGCGTTTAAACTCCGAGCAAAAAATTATTCCTCCTAGAGGCAAAGACGTTTGGACTGAGGCCTTAGTAAACTCTATCTACAAACGATCGGTGCAGATACGTGATATACTTAAATTCAATCAGTTAGTTATTGAACTTACACCTATTTTAAATCGATATCATATAGACGAAATAACTGAAACTATTTTTGCCAAAGCAGTGTCTGAAAAAGTAGATAATTTGGTTATAGGTCGTTAAAGCGAGGATCTTATGACAAGCACACAAAATAATTTAAATAACGAAGTAGAAAATATTCTTGCTAAGCATTTTCCTGATGAGTCTCCTCATGAATTATTAAGCAGAATGCAAAGTTTATTAACCTTTGTGGGCAAGATAGATCCCAAGATACTCAGCTACACGAACACCGCAGGTTCTGCTCAAAAACAACAAATCACAGGGCATCAGCAGCCTGTTATGCTTCATCAATTTAACCAAGCCAACAAAAAATCGGCTCACTCTTCTACT
>CAYSTH010000100.1:0-7795 GCA_964433995.1 uncultured Francisellaceae bacterium
CCCCCTCACAAGAACGCAATTTAGAAAAAGAGCTAAAGTGCCGTGTGGTCTCTCGAACAGGCTTAATTTTAGATATTTTTGCCAGTCGGGCGAGAACTTTTGAAGGTAAACTGCAAGTTGAATTAGCACAATTACAACACTTATCTACTCGTTTAATAAGAGGTTGGACACATTTAGAGCGTCAAAAAGGTGGTATTGGTTTAAAAGGCCCCGGTGAAACCCAATTAGAAACCGATAGACGACTGCTAAGACACAGAATTCAAGTGATTAAGCAAAGGCTTGCGCAAGTACAATTGCAGCGTCAGCAAAACAGACGTGCTCGGGTAAAACAAGCCATTCCGACAGTTGCAATAGTGGGATACACCAATGCAGGTAAATCGACATTATTTAACCAGCTGACAGGCGCAGATGTTTTTATTGCAGATCAAGTGTTTGCGACATTAGATCCCACTGCTCGTACGATTACTTTACAAGGTGTTGGACCTGTTGTTTTAGTCGACACCGTAGGCTTTGTGCAAAAGCTGCCACACACTTTGGTTGACGCATTCCGTGCTACTCTAGAAGAGACAGCGTTGGCAGATTTACTGATTCATGTTGTAGATGTCAGCAGTCATGAGCTAGAAGACAATATTCTTGCGGTTAACCAAGTACTAGATGAAATTGGTGCGAGTGATGTACCTCAAATTTTGGTGTTAAACAAAGCGGATGTCTTGGTTAATGCACGCTCCGTGATTGGACTCGTTAAGAAGAAATCAGACGGAGAAAATATTAGCCAACTAGCAAAAATATGGATTTCAGCGCTCCATAAACAAGGCTTAGAAAAATTAAAGGGTTTGATTTCAGGGTATTTGAATGAAGATATGTTTGTTGCCGAAATTGATTTAGCGCCAAATGAAGGTGCTTTTAGAGCGGCGCTATACGATTTGAAGGCAATAGACAAAGAAACAGATCTGGAAGAAGGCGGCTGGAAACTAGCCGTTAGACTATCAAAAGCACAATGGCAAAAATTAAATCGTGAAAAAAGAGGCTAAAAAATATGGCTTGGAATGACAATCCCAAATCAAATAAACCAGAAGGTCCGCCTGATCTAGAAGAAGCACTGCGTCAGTTTCAAAAGAAATTACAAACCCTTTTCAGTGGTGGAAAAGCCCCAAAAGGTGATTTTGATTTAGAAAAACATCTCACCACTAAAAAGAATAGTTTTTGGTTAATCAGTGGTGTGCTTTTGTTGGTTTATTTATTAAGCGGTATTTATGTTGTCCAACAGGCTGAACGTGCCGTGATAACGCGTTTTGGTAAGTATGTTCGTACAGAATTACCCGGACCTCATTGGATCCCTTGGTTTATTGAAAATCGCTATATTGAAAATGTGGAGCAAGTATCCAATAGTGTCCACGGCGGACAAATGCTGACCAAAGATGAAAATATTGTGAGCGCTGAAATTGCCGTACAATATCGAATCAGTAATTTACAAGAATACTTGTTCAATACAGTTTCACCTAAAAGAACGTTGGAACAAATTTCTGAAAGTGCATTAAGACAAGTCGTAGGACAATCTAGCTTAGACGAAGTGTTAACAACAGGACGCCCCAAAATCGTTGCAGAAACACGTAAATTAATTCAAGCAGGTTTAGATTATTATAAAGCCGGATTAGTGATTTCTGATTTGGCACTGCAACAAACCAAAGCACCCGATGCTGTAAAAGAAGCATTTGATGATGCGATTAAAGCACAGCAAGATGAAGACAGATCGGTGAATGAAGCACAAGCTTATGCCAGAAAGCATGTTCCTATTGCAGAAGGTCAAGCAAGCCGCATCACTCAAGATGCTAAAGCATACCAAGAACAAGCTGTTCTGTTAGCCCAAGGTGACGCGGCAAAATTTGCGTTGCTCTTACCAGAATATAGACGTGCACCCGATGTCACTCGTGAAAGAATGTATTTTGAAACGCTTGAAAAAATATATGGTAAGTCAAATAAAATCGTTTTAGACGTTGAAGGTGGCGGAAATCAGAATGTGATTTATCTGCCTATTGATAAAATGATGCAAAATGCGGGAACAAGTTCACAAGCAACTAAAAAATCGCTAGAGACTCAAGCAAATGCCAATCCGTCTTCTGCACCTTTGGTGAGCTCAAGAGCTGATGATCGAAGCGGTTCAAGTAGAGAAATCGAACGTGTTAAACGTTCACGGGGGGAATCATGATGGGCGCTTTTAGGCCGTTGAGCCTGGTCACTTTTGGTGTCATTGGTACAGTATTATTTTTGAGCATGTATACTGTCAATGAAACAGAGCGAGTGGTTGTCAATCGCTTAGGGCGATTAATTATCGATGAAAAAACCAAACAACCCGAAGTCTTTATGCCAGGGTTGCATGTCAAAATGCCCTTAGTCGATAATATCTTGCGTTTTGATTATCGTATTCAAACCTTGGCTATACCGAATTCGCGTATTCCCACTGCAGAGAAAAAAGAGTTAATCATCGATTTGTTCGCAAAGTGGAGAATCAGAGATTTATCTAAGTTTTATCAATCAACCAAAGGTGATATTCGAAATGCCGAAACCTTGTTAAGGCAAAAAGTTACCGAAGCACTGAGAACGGAGATTGGTCGTCGCAATTTAAATAATGTGGTCTCAAACGAACGACAGGCCGTATTGGATATCTTACGCGTAGAGGCCGATAAAACGGCTGAAACATTAGGTGTGAAAGTAGTCGATGTGCGTATTGTCAGACTGGATTTACCCGAAGAGGTAAATGAATCGGTTTACAACTTGATGAGAACCGAGCGTCAGCGCGTTGCCACAGAACATCGTGCCAGAGGTCAGGCAAGAGCAGAAGCCATTAAAGCAGATGCCGATGCACAAGTGACTATTATTATGGCGAATGCGGAAAAAGAAGCCAAAACCATGCGCGGTACAGGCGATGCGATTGCGGCTAAAATTTCATCGGATGCTTATGGGCAAGATAAAGAGTTTTATAGCTTTTATCGCAGTCTTGAAGCCTATAAGCAAGCTTTCAATAACGATCAATCTAACGATATGATGGTGTTGAAACCCGATGGAGACTTCTTTAAATACTTCCACAAAAAGAAAAATGGCAATGGTGGCGCAACACCTGCTAAATCTTCTTCAACTGAAAAGAAATAGTTTTCTATATAACAAAATGTAAAAAACTGGTAAAATCGGGGCCTTGTGTCCCGTTTTGGCCATGCATTTGCATTGATTAGCATGTTTTCGGGCGTCAGTATATGATACCTGGCAAAATTTGATATTTACTCACATAGAGGCAGTTAAGTTAAATGACTAAAAGTATTGTTATCCTAGGCAGTCAATGGGGCGACGAGGGTAAAGGCAAATTGGTAGATTTGCTTACCGATAAAGCACAAGTCGCAGTACGTTTTCAGGGAGGCCATAATGCTGGTCATACATTAGTAATTAACGGCGAGAAGACCGTTTTACATTTAATTCCCTCTGGTATTTTACATCCGCATGTGACCTGCTTAATTGGTCAAGGGGTCGTGATTTCTCCTAGCCATTTGTGGATTGAAATAGAAAAGCTTCTCAAAAAAGGCATCGAATTTAAAAACAGATTAAAAATTTCAGGCGCAGCAACGTTAGTATTGCCCTATCATGTTGCTTTAGACCAAGCTCGTGAAAAAGCCAAAGGCAATAAAGCGGTGGGGACAACTGGTCGAGGTATTGGTCCAGCATACGAAGATAAAATTGGTCGTAGAGCCCTAAGATTATGTGATGTGTTAGATCCTGCTGTATTCGAAGAAAAGGCAAAAGAATTATTACACTATCATAACTTTATGTTAGAAAATTATTATTCTGCAGAACCTGTTAGTCTTGAAGCGGTTATTGCAGAAGGCAATATCGCTCGTGAACGCTTGAGCGAATTCATTGACGATGTTCCTGCTAGATTAAAGCAATATCGCCAAGAAAATAAAAATATGATTTTTGAAGGCGCGCAAGGTACGTTGCTAGATATTGATCAGGGCACTTACCCTTATGTGACATCATCGAATACAACAGCAGGTGGCGTGGCCAGTGGTTGTGGCTATGGACCAAGATACATAGACGATGTTTTAGGCATCACCAAAGCCTATTGCACACGTGTGGGGTCAGGCCCGTTCCCAACAGAGTTAATGGACGAAGTGGGTAAAGAAATCGCAACACGAGGTAATGAATTTGGTTCCACAACAGGCAGACCTAGACGTTGCGGTTGGTTTGATGCAGTAGCCCTTCGAAGAGCCGTGATGATTAATTCACTCTCCGGTTTAGTGGTGACTAAATTAGATGTGTTAGATACTTTTAAAGAAATAAAGATTGCCACAAGTTATGAGTATCAGGGACAAACACTCACTGATTTACCCGTAGATACCGATGTGATGACAGCCTCAAAGCCTGTTTATGAAACTTGGCCAGGTTGGCAATGTTCCACAGAGGGCATACGTAATTGGTCTGATTTGCCACAAGCCGCTCAAAATTATTTAAATAGGGTTGCTGAGTTATGCGAAGTACCTATTTATATGGTCTCGACTGGGGCAGAGAGACAAGATACGATTATATTGAGGGATGTTTTTGAGAAATAAAGGATTCGCATAGTTATTCATCAAATCGGGGAAATGGTGCCGAGGAGAGGACTTGAACCTCCACGGAGTTTCCCCCACAAGCATCTGAAGCTTGCGTGTCTACCAATTTCACCACCTCGGCCTTTGGCATGGGAATCTACTCCTTTTGAGCAGTTCCTGTCAATTCTAGTTAAAATCAATATGGAAAATATGAAGAAACGTGACTAAAGAAAAAAAAGTGAATGGATCCGAAGATCCATTTTTTAGCAGGGAAGCTGAGAAATATCCTAATCCCATTGCCAGCCGAGAACATATCTTAGCTTTATTAAATGAGAATAAAGATCCCTTACTTAGAAAAAAAATCGAAAGAAAGTTAGGCATTAAAACAGATGATGCCAAAGAAGGGTTAAGACGCAGGCTAAAGGCCATGATTCGAGATGGTCAAATCTTAAAAACCCGTTCAGGATATATTAGCCTAGACGGTGAACATGAACTGGTTTCAGATCTAGAAACCAAATTAAATTTCGATAAAGAAGGCAAGCCATTTGTCAGCGTGAATGGTGAAAAATTATGGTTAAGTTATCGTCTTACTCAAGGATTATTTGAAGGCGATATTGTTAAAGTTAAAATAGTCCAAGAAACGGCCGAAAAAAAATATGCGAGTTTGGCTGGGCTAGTCACTGCTATTGAGCCTAAAATGATAGGCACCGTAGTGAATGATAATGGTTATACTTATGTTCTACCTATCGATAAAAGACATCAGCGTGATATTTTAATTTATCCGGCGCCAGAAGGACTGGAACAATTAAAAGACAAGGACATTGTGGAAGTGACTTTGTCTCGTACACCGGTTGATTTGCCAAATCGCTTACAAAAAAAATTGGAATCCGATCAGTGGATTGGGCAAATTTCGGCGATATTAGGCGATCCTAAAAAACCCGGTTTTGAAATCGAATGGGCTATTCATAAATTTAATTTACCCACAGAATGGCACAAACCTGTTCTCGATTTTACCAAAAAAATTCGCAAGAAAATCCCCGCATCGGTATATGAAAACAGAGCTGATTTAACCGCACTGCCATTTGTGACCATCGATGGAGAAGATGCTAAAGATTTTGATGATGCAGTCTATTGTATCAAAGGGGAAAAAGATTACACGCTGTATGTGGCCATTGCAGATGTCAGCTATTATGTGACGCCAGGTTCTCCTTTAGACACCGAAGCTAAATTGAGAGGCAACTCTACTTACTTTCCAGGCTTGGCTGTCCCGATGTTACCAGAAGTGCTCTCAAATGGTTTATGTTCATTAAAACCAGATGAAGATAGATTAGCAATGGTAGCGGAAATCAAAATCGATCTATCAGGTAAAGTAAAGCGTAGTCGTTTTTATCCGGCGGTGATTCGTTCAAAAGCAAGGCTTACTTATACAGAAGTGGCGAGCATGCTGGATGCAAATCCTCATGTATTGCGTCAGCACGAAAATATTGTCGAGCATATTAACAATCTTTATTCGTTATATGAAATTTTAAATACGCAAAGAGAACATCGTGCTGCACTTGATTTTAATACGATAGAAACGAAAATTTATTTCGATCTAAAAGGCAAAGTCGAAAGTATTAAACCCAGCGTCAGATTAGTTTCGCATAAACTTATCGAAGAGTGCATGTTGGTGGCCAACGTGTGTGCTGCTAAATTATTGAAAAAACATAAAGAGCCTACTTTATATCGTGTTCATGAAGGGCCATCACCCGAAAAACTCACCGCGCTAAGAGCATTTTTATCTGAGCTAGGTGTGGATATGCCAGGAGGCAAAACCCCAACCCCTCAAGATTATCAGAAAGTACTAGAAGCCGTTCAAGACAGAGAAGATGCGCATATTATTGAAACGGTTTTGTTGCGCTCACTTTCTCAAGCAGAATATACGCCTTCTAGTAAGGGACATTTTGGTTTAGCTTATGATTCATATGCGCATTTTACTTCTCCTATTAGACGTTACCCTGATTTATTAGTGCATAGAGGCATTAAAAATATCTTAACAAAACTTGAACGTGAAAAAATAACAGAAGATAAAGAAGTCGCACAGAAAATGACGGCAGAAGAAAAAGCCGTTGTGTTGAAATCATGGGAAGAAACAGGCCTACAATGCTCTACCACAGAAAGACGTTCTGACGAAGCATCGCGTTTTGCTATCAGTGCACTTAAATGTGAATACATGAGCAACAAAGTAGGCGAAGTATACGAAGGTAAAATTACCGGCGTGGCAAGTTTTGGATTGTTTGTCGAATTAAAAGATATTTTTATAGAAGGGCTAATACATATTACCCGTTTAGGTGAAGAGTATTATGTTTTTGAACCCTATAAACATCGCTTAATTGGTGAACGCTCTCGAACCATTTATCAACTAGGGGATAGTCTTAAAGTCCAGGTTGCCAGGGTAGATAAACTAGAGCAAAAAATTGATTTAGAATTAATTTTAGATGAAGAAAAACAAGCTGAGATAAAACAAAAAATTCATCAAGCTAAACTTAATAAAGCATCGGCTAAAAAAACAGAGTTCCCTAAAGAAAAAACAAAAGAAAAAAACAAATCAAAAACAAAGAAAAATTATAAATCTTTAGCCAAGTCGAAATCTCGGGTAAAAAAAGTAGCCAAAAAATCAAAACGTAGCAGTAAAGGTAGCAATAAAAGGTAGTTTGTTATTATGGCGTATATTTATGGCATTCATGCGGTATTGGCATTATTAAAAAATAGTCCAAGTAAAGCAGAACAATGTTACATTTTAGATAAACAGGCTCAAAAATCTAGCCCTGTTTATCGTGAAATTCTTGAGGCGATTCAAAAAAATAATATTTCTTATAGTGCAGTCGCTAAAAAAGAATTAGATAAATTGGCAGCAGGCGGCAACCATCAAGGTATTGTGGTCAAAACCCGCATGGGAGAATCACATGCTACTGCTAAACAAGCTGAATTATCTGAACAAGCCTTGATTCAATGGGTGCGTTATTCAACAGGTCAATTACCAGAAGACGAATTTATTACCGAAGATTTCCCTAAAGAGCAAAAACAACCTGTTTTAATTCTGGTGCTCGATGGTGTAGAAGACCCGCATAATTTGGGCGCGTGTATGCGTAGTGCCGAAGCATTAGGCGTAATGGCTGTGGTGATACCCAAACATGGTTCAGTTAAAAATACTGCTGTGGTCACCAAAGTGGCTTCAGGCG
>CAYSTH010000101.1:0-7715 GCA_964433995.1 uncultured Francisellaceae bacterium
ATCGATTTGATTTTATAATAGAAGCTTATAGAGCTTTATTTATTATTAGTTTAATGATTTTGGTTATACCTGTTATTCCAACTATATTGATACCTGTAGGGTTGGCAGCAATTAATACGCTATTAGCGTTCAGGGTGATAGATGCGTTTAGAAATTTTTTAAAACCAACACATACTTGGAAAATAAGCAATATATTAAATTCTATTTTATCAGATGAGTCGGTTTTATTTTCTAGTTTTATAATAGCATTTAGCTTGGCGGCAGGATCATTTACACCACCATTGATTCTGGGTTCAATTCAAAGTATTAATTTCTTTTTTAAGACGGCTAAAAAAATATATAAACATTTTATGACGGCAAGGAATATTGAGAGTCGTGCTGATGCAGTATCTGTGAACATGGAAGAAAAAAACACATTCGAGAATGTTCTTATACCAGTTAATACCACAGAACATGTAGAACGAGTTTTAGAGTTATTAAAAGATTCTGAAAATGATTATATTTTGTCTGAAAATAATAACTTTTATTTAAGGCATGCGACAGAAATTGGTAGGTGGGATGTTGTTTTAAGGTTGCTAAAAAAACCAAATGTTGCCTCAAATGTAACATGTAACGATTGTGCAGTAATAGCTTTAGCCATTCAGCAAGATCAATGGGAGGTTATAAAAAAAATAATTAAAAATCCTTTTTACGCTTGTTACCCACTAACCGAAGGTAAGGTAGAAACGCTGACTATTATGTTTTCTAAAATGATTATTCAAGATAAAAATGAGGTAATTAACTTAATCGTTAGCAGTGGTTTCTATAAGCATTATGCAGTTTCGAGTAGAATTGCCATGTTGTTTTTTTCGGCAGCCAATCATGATCTCACTGTTATAAATATTCTCTTGAAAAGTAAAAAACTCTTAAGCGCTCTAGACTTTCAGGGTTTTTCTCTTCTGTTTGGAGTTATTAAAGATGATGAAATAAAAAAATTATCTAATTCGACTCAGAATTTAATTGAACACGTTAAAAACACCGATTGGCAAGATGTAACCTTGTTTGATTTACCAGTAAAACATCTGATAGACAAAAAAGATTTAAATTCATTGCCCGATTGCAAGATTTTTTTTACAGATCTTTATGGTTTTTTAAACCAAAAATTAAAAGGTCCTAAATTAGTTAATTTGTTCTCTGCTAGATTTATGTTGGCAAAAAAAAGATATACCGAATCCAAAGGTGCTTTGAGTGGAATAACGGTAGAGTTAGACTATCTTGATGAATTTCATGACATTAGATTGTTGAAATTTGATTTGCATCATCAACATTTCTTTATCCCAACCATGGGTAAGCAAAATGTTTATTTAGAAAATTTGATTGAAAAAATATGTGTTGTTTACCTTTCCAAGGCGTTCGAATTGGAAATGAAAAAAAATCCTAAATGGACACTTGTTCAAAAAAATCATGCATTGAATTGTTTAACTCATATTAATAGCACAAATGTAAAAAAAATATTTTTAGCTACTGAACATTTATTAGCGGATATGTCATTTGCTGAAACTTTACTAAAGCATTTTATAGAAAAGGAATTGCCCAAAGTTATTGATAATATTATTCACAGACTGCCAGATTATTGTTCATATTTTTCTGAAGAGGTAATAAAAGAAAAAATTAAAGCAATGACATATCAGATTACATATCATTTTTTATGCATGGGAGACAATCCAGTTTTTTTTAGAGTTTTAAATAATTGTATTTTAAATAGCGATTGTGTTGCAGAAGATATTCATTTTGAACAAAATTGCCCTTTTCCTGAAAGAACCATAGAACAAAAATTGTATACAATATTGGCGAAAAAATTAAATGAAGAAGCCAAAAAACTTCAACTTCATAGAGGTATTAAAATTATACACTTGAAGGAAATAGCGAGTATATGTCATAAATTAGTTGTGTTTCAGCTAGAGAAAAAAGAAATGACAGCTTCTTTGCAAGATTTAAAAAAATTAATGATAGACATTAATATAAATGAATTAGAGACGTTTTTAATTGCAGCAGCGATAAAAGTAGAAGAAAAAGAGGTAGTTGAGGTAATACCTATTACTCCGCAGTTTGATACATTACGCAACCCTATAAACGAGACAATAACCACGCAACCTATCATTACGAATGAGGATAAGGCTGGAAAACCGAGAGTGTTGTGAATAAATAAGGCTATTTTTTTGCATTTATTCACATGTAAGAAGCAAAATTGACTTTACGCCATCCTAGAGTTTAGTGGTATGTCGAACGTTAATTGAACTAATATAGCTTGTGTTTTGTCACTGTGTTAACAACCCACGAAATAACTGACTGGATGTAAACATGGTTGATCAAGCAGCGCATGCCATTGATACTTTAGATGAACAATTATTTAAAGGCTGGCATAAAAGGGGGATGCAGCTGGTTTCAGCCTTAGAAACAGGGTTAAATAAAATAGATTTTGGCACGCCTCTTCCAGAAGAAATCATCAAACTTCAAGAATTAATTAATCAAGCAAAGCACCCTGATATGCTCAATCAACGAAAACAGTTATTGAGCCTGATAGGTGAAATAGGCAAAAATTTAGAAAATCTGCACCAAAAGAAAGATTTAGGTAATCTCCAGGCGAATAATTTTTTATTTCAAGCTTCGCGTACATTTAACCGCTTTAGCAAACCACATAGGCTCAATTTATTTTTAATTAATGAATTTTTTAAATATGGTAAAGCTTTTATCAATCCGGCAAATAAGCCTTCAGAAAACACCAAAGAAGAACCACTGCCATTCATGGCAGATTATGTTTTGAAAAAAGGAGCTAAATTTGGTGTCAAAGAGATTGATGGCATCTTTGATTTTCATGTGGGGTCGTTTTTTGAAAGACAAGCCCATAGCATGCATTCTGTTAAATTGAATAATATTACCGATAGAGCTGAAAAACAGTCTAGCCTTAAATTTTTGGCTAATCAATTAGGGACAGCCAATTATGCTGCTTTTCAAAAAACCAGCGACTTGGCAGGTGTCAATGACGTCGAAAAAATGTTATCTGAAAAAATTTATGGTTTTTCTTATGAGTTTTATTATTCACAAGTGGCCATGTATTTAGATACTTTACACCAAATCGAACAAGTTGCCAGCATGCAACCAACACCAAGACAAAGCCAAGAAACACGAGCAGCATTACTAAAAAAATATGGTGTAGCAGCTATAGGTTCTCCCGAAGGGAAGAATTTTCTAAATTCAATTTCAACGCATTTGGGTTTTAGTGACGCGCAAAATCTATATGAAAATTATAAAGATTTAGCGAAAAAACCAGAGGCATTTGAAACTTTATTGGCAGCTAAAAATAAGTTTTGTGACTTTGCTATTAACCCAGAAGGCTTTAGAGAGCAAGACCCAATTGAACAGATTAAAGGCATATACGAAAACGAATATCAAAGAATACAAGGAAACAAAAAGAATAACGAATTTTATTTAAGCAATTCAACCTACATTTCAACTGTTAATTATATGGCAACTGATTTTATGTTAGCCATCGATGGAGTAAGAAAAGCCAGAAATATTGCGGGCGTGGCAATTCACGATGAACTTGCCCCCAGAGTAGAAGGCCAAAATGATGGCATATTGATGAATATGGCCAAAAATGTGGCGAACTTTGCCGTCAATAATTTAAATCTTAAAGATTGGGTAGATGTAAACCAATACTTAGGCTTAAACGCACATGGCGTGATTGTTGAAGGCAGAATAGATGATGCTAGAAATCAAGTACAACAACAGTTATTAGAGTTGCGTGCCCAACAAGTTGCTTTGAGGCAAAAAGGGCGAGAAAAATTGTTTAATCAAATGATTGGTGAAAAAATAACACAAGAAAAATTAGTAGTGAATTATGAAAAGAATATGGTTGTCATGTCTGAGTCTGAAAAAAGAGATTATCAAGCCATATTCACAGTAAAAGCTGAACTAAACTGCCAAGGAAAAAGCAAAGATGCATTAGAAAAATTAGTTAGCAAATATCAAGGTGGGTTAGAGTCAGCACAAGCATTACATGCAGAACATAAAAAAGAACAATTGGCACTAAACAGCAGGAAAGAAAAATTTGAAAGAAAAGAGGCTAGTTTTGGTGGAAAATGGTCAAGGTTTACAGATGGCGTAGCCAGTTTTTTTGGTGTAAAAACAAAATCAGCTCAAAATAGAGAGAAAGAAGCAAAATACATTGAATCTCAAACAAAACAAATTAACAATAATATGACTAGTATTGAAGCAAGAATAGAAGGTTATACCAAAGTTTTAGGTATGACAAAAGAACAACTTGTTAACCTTAAACGCGTGGAAAGCTTAGATGAAACAAATCTTTTAAAAGAATATCATGAAAATGTTAAGCAATTATCTAATATAATCAAAGAGCTTGTATCAGAATACAAAGAAAAACCCAGTATCGATTATGAAAAAATGCTTGAAATGCAAGGCAAGTATTTTGCTATTCAAAATAAAATTTTATTAGATAAGCAAGTTATTATTAGTCGCTTATCGACATTTGATTTAGAGCAAATTAATCAACTGATTTCAGTAACAAATAATTTAAATTCACTTCAAAAAACAGTTAAACCAGAATTGTTAGGTTTAACCTCTCAAGTAACAGATTTTTATGGACAAAAAATAAATGGCTATGCTTCTGCAGCGGTGGATCAAAAAGCCAAACTTGAAGAACAGCAACAACAAGCTTTACTTGAAGCGCATAAAAACACCATACAAACTTGGGTACAATCACAAGATATAACCAATTTGAAAACGTTGTTAGTGGATAATAGACCCAAAGATTTATCTGCAAGCCATCTTCAATCTTACGATAACTATCTACAAGAACAAGTGATACAAAAAATAAAGACAGAAACCCAAGGGTTATCCTTAGACAAAGTAGGCGCTTTACATGAGATGGTTTCGCGCTTACATTTTGTTTCACCGGACATTCAAGTATTTGACAAAATCAGATCTGAGCTAAATACCCGTTTAAACCATGGTTACGCATCAGAAATGCAAGCTGGATTTGAAAGACATCGGAAATTACTGATTCATTCCACTCAGTCTATTTCTGACACAGTTCAAAACTTAGAAAAATCTCAACAAGAGGCCGATAGCCTAAAATCCACCTATGAGTCTTGGCTCATGAATCCGTTTGGCTTCAGAGTAGAAAAACAAAAATTAGATGCATCAAATGCAAGTGTAGAAAGTTATCAAGCTATTTTAAGTGACACGCTTTTTAGAAATAGAGAGGTTGTTCAAGAGTATATTGCGAATCAAATGCCTGCATATCATAAAAAACCGATAAAAGATTTAGAAACCGATCTTGAATGGATTAAGCAACAAATAGAAAAACTACAACAACTGCCCAAAGATAATTTCACCGAAAGCACAAAAATTGCCATTGACGATCTGATTCAGGTCAATCAAAATCTATTAGAAAAATTAAATGATCAACATCAGAGTTATTTCGAAAAATTATTGAACGGCAACGAACAAACACCAATGCCTTTATTGTCTCAAGCCCTCGTTGAAGCAGCAAAAAATGGCAGGGTGGATTTGCTTGATAAAATAGTAGAACGTGCAGGGAATGATGTTTTTCCTGAAGTGATGGTAAATCAGGCATTAAAAGAATCGATTAAAAATCAACATCCCGAAACAATGGATTGGGTATTGACACATCTTGATGTGAATATGGACAGAGAATTAACAAATGTCGTGTTATCTCAAATAGATATGACTCAAACTAACGTATCACCTTATCAAAAAGGCATGATGCAAATGTTAGTAGACAACGATGGTTATGTGCTTGAAGAAATAAGAAAAGCCTATGCTTTTCAAGAATCAAGCCAGAAGACGTTGAATAAAGAAATTGAACAAAATAAACAAGATACACAATCTCTTAATGTTGTTTTAGCTAAATTAAGTAAAATCATTGCCCATCGTGAACAAATGGTTTCTGAACTCTCTAAAACACATTTGGATAATCCTGAGCGCGTAGCTAAACAAATAGCCAAATGGAACAGTGAAATCGAAAATAAACCCGAAGATAATACATCAAAATTAATTATAGATGCGCTTAATGAGAAGCAATCAGCCGATTTTGAATCATTAAAAACGCTTGAATCAGAGCCAGTGATACCAGATAAAGTTTCAATACAAACTCAAATCGTTGAACCTGAATCAACTAAAAAACCAGAAAAAGAGCTAAAAAAAGAACCTGAGATAGATTCAGATAAAAAAGCAGATGTGCAGTTAGTGCCTGAAGAACCTCCCGTTATCGAACCCGAAGTTAAAAAACCAAAAAAATCGCAAGCGGAAAGAAGAGAAAAATATTTAAATTTAAAAGCGTATTTAATGGAGCATATTACCAAGCGCCCTTGGGAAGGGAGCAAATTTAAATTATTGTTATCTGAATTACGCGATTATCAAGAGAAAAAACAACCCAATATGCAAAATGACTTTAACAATACCATGATAAAAATCATTGAAAAATTAACTAAAAAATCTGAAGCAGAAAGTTTAGAAATCGCGATAGAATTTATGTCAGATCCAGCAAAACAACAAGAAGCCGTTCATCATGCCTTAATTCATGCCATTCAGTTGGGTAAAACAGATGTTTTAAAAGTGTTGCTACATAGAAATATTGATTTTTCTGAAAAAAATCAAAATTTATCGAATCAAATCATGGATAGTTTATTGAGTATCGCAGCCGAAAAAAATGCTGGCATGGCCCAAAGCAAACATATCGCATTGCCTAAAATGATTGCGCAGTTATTACCTATGTTGCCTGTATCTGATAATGAAAAAACGCACGAGCTCATTAATCTGGCCGTAAAAGAAGAAAGAAATGGGCAAAATTACCCTATTGAAACGGGTACCTGGCAAAGATGGGTGGCCGATAGTGATAAGCCCATTCTTGAAGAATATAGAGGCATTTATTTATTTGAACAACAGGTACTCAAAGAATTAGCAAATGATAGTTCTTATGAGCTTAGAATGCCCATGGATAATTTATTGATAGATAAGTTGATTACCGAATTTACCCCAGATGAAATTAAGAAATATCAAGATCTGGTAGATTCACTGCAACAAAAATTAGATGGCATAGAGCAAAAATTGCACTCTTTTAAAGAAGCACAGTTTGAGCATTTAGATAAACATCAAAAAGGTAAAGTGCAAAATCAAGATAGGCTTAAAAACCATTTAGGTAACTGGGATGGACAGTTAGCCAAGGGTTTGAAATCTCGATTAGCAGAAGTGCAATCTGATATTAACCATGTCAAAGAACAACTAGCAGAATATCATCAATATAATAAAGACAATGTCGTATTATCGGATAAAAAACAAGTTTTATTTGGCTATAGTGCTGCTTCTGCTGAGCCTGCTGAATCTAAAAACACTTTGGATAATCCAGAGAAAAAAAATATTTCTAAGATCTCACCCCCTTCAGGTCAGGGATAATTTTTGATATAGTCTGCCTATCTTTATCATAAGAAAAGGCAGTTGTATGAGGCATTTTTTCTTTATCTTTTATATTATTACCGCACTTGTTTTTTTCTCTCCCATTTCAGCAAATGCTTCAGCTATTTATAAAACATCTAAAATAGAAAGAATAGATAAAATCATTATTCACAAAAAATCTAGAATAATGAATGTTTATTATCAAGAAAAATTAATTCAGGTATATAAAATTGCTTTGG
>CAYSTH010000102.1:0-7693 GCA_964433995.1 uncultured Francisellaceae bacterium
TCTCAGATTTGCTCTCAGATTTGCTCTCAGATTTGCTCTCAGATTTGCTCTCAGATTTGGTCTCAGATTTGGTCTCAGATTTGGTCTCAGATTTACTCTCAGATTTACTCTCAGATTTACTCTCAGATTTAGCTTCTGGTTTAGCTTCTGGTTTAGGTTGTTTTTCTTCAAAGCTTATCTGCGAGAGTTTGTCTCCCAGTTCTTTTATTTTACTTTCTAGCTTCGCTTTTTCATTTTCAGCTAGAGATGCTGAAATAAGTGTTTCTGTAGCAGTTGTTTCTGTGGATGAAGTTTTGGTGATTATCGGTTTAGGTTGTGCTACTTGTTTTTTTTGAATGTTTCTAGAGAGATATCCCGCAAAACTTTGAATATTGTGAAAGCCATCAGGAGAGGTTAAAGAGAGTGAATCATCTTTTATGAACACTGTAATGGTATTTTTTTGAGAATCAAAATTGATTTTTTCAAGCCAAGCTGGATTTTTTTTCAATTTTTGTATTTTCTTTATTAGCAGATCCTGAGGAAGAGAAAGAGTGAGGCTATTTTTTTCTAAATTATATTGAGAATGAGTAGAATGATGTTGTCGAAGCTCATTACTTAAAACATAATGAAAGAGTTCAAATTGTGTTCTTTTACTCAATAATTGAATTTCTTTGTAATTTGAAAAATCCGGCTTTTTACTGAGAATAGCCAGGGTTCTTTGAAAAAAATCACCGGTTTTAAATAAAAATAAATCGGATTTAATCAGTGCTTTTTCTAATATTAAATGAAGAATAGAATAGCATCGACTCATCTCTACATATTCAACGAGAGAAACATCTTGTTCAACAAAATCTAAAAAATCTTCGTAAAAAGAAAGAGAGAGTTCTAGAGCGTCTCGTTTGGCTTCAATTAAGGTGCGATTCAAAAAATAACGTATGCTTAGTTTTTGCTTATGTCTTGATGGGTTAAGCTCAATTTTCTTGCTGAGTATATTATTTTTTTGAAGTATATTTTCTTCCCCAAAGAGGTGATACTCATAAAACTTATCAGAGCACCATTCAGCATAATTTAATTCTTCTAATGTGCTATCTGGATGATAGGCAAGGCTTTCTGAAAGATATAAATATAACAAGTATAACTGGTCAGTGATAATGGTTTTGTATATTTCAACTAAATTGCTTTCTTGAGGATTGAGCTTAGATGCTTCTTCTTTTGATAAAGTATAGGTTAATATCCATTCTAGACTTTTTGCAAATTCGGCAAGTGTTGGGACAAGCTCATAGTGTGTCTGAGAAGATGAAAAGGTTAAAAATGCATTGATTTTTTGACTGAGTTGCATAACGGGTAGTAAGGCTGTTTCAGTAAAATCTTTCAGTGATAAAGGAGATTTTTTAAGACGTAGTTTTAATTCAGATACAGATGTTGAGAACAGACTGAATACAGTTTTTTTTCTTTCATCTATGGTGGTAGGAGGGAGTTGAATATGATCATCATCCAACAAATTTGGGGTGACAAGTAGGGGATAAACGCTAGCAACTGCTATGCTACCCTTTGCCATTGGAGTAGATTGGTTTTGTGTAGATTTACGATCATGAAAATCAAAGCAAGCATTATAAAAAGTTTGACGCACGTAAGCTGATATTGTTGGGTGTAGTTTTTGAGGATCACTAAAATCGTTAAACGTTTTAATGTTTGCTAGAATAGGGAATTGTTCTATTAAAGCGGTACGAACTTTATTTTTTGCCTCAACCATTTGTTGTTTTTGAGGTATAATTAATTTCACAGCAAGAGCTGGATTAACATTAACATAATGGTCATTCAGTAACTTGTTAATGACTGTCAAATGTTCGACTAAAGTTAAATTTTGGAATAAATTTTTGTTTAATTGATTATCTGTAGATAGGACAATAGGACACTCAAACATAATACTTCACTCATTCGGCTTATTCTATTGGCAAACGATTTAATCGATCTAAGATGTTAGACACTACCTTAAGCCTAGAAAGGCTCCAATAGTGTCATGCCAGCGCAGGCTGGCATCCAGGAAAACAAAATTTCCCAGCTTTATTCTCTATTCTGGATACCAGCCTGCGCTGGTATGACATCTGTTTTTTTTAGATTTTATCCTTGAAATTGTTGATTCACAAAATCCCAATTAATAATTTCCCACATAGCTTCAACATATTTAGGTCTAGCATTACGATAATCAATATAGTAAGCATGTTCCCATACATCGACGGTTAATAATGCTTTTTGATTTTGTGTCATGGGTAAAGCAGCATTAGAAGTAGAGGTAATCGCTAAGCTGCCATCGGCATTTTTAACTAGCCAAGCCCAGCCTGAACCAAAAGTATTGACCGCTGTTTCTGTAAATTTTTCTTTAAAAGCTTTAAAACTGCCCCATGTTTTTTCGATTGCAGCTAGTAAAGGACCTGTAGGTGCTTTATGACTATTAGGCGTCAAACAATTCCAGTAAAAAGTATGATTCCAAACCTGTGCTGCATTATTAAAAATAGGGCCTGGTGTGGCTTTTAAGATAATTTGTTCTAAATCTAGAGTGGCAAACTCAGTAGAAGGTACTAATAAATTTAATTTATCGACATAGGTTTGATGGTGTTTACCATGATGAAATTCTAAAGTTTCACGTGAAATAATAGGTTGTAAGGCGTCTAATTCATAAGGAAGAGGGGGTAGGGTAAAAGTGGTCATATTCACTCCATTTTATTTATGTGTAGGGCTCGATCTGAACTCGAAGCGTAGAGTCTAATTACCCTTTGATGGTTTTTCAATCAAAATAAAAATTAGATTAGAAACGTAAATAAAAAACCGACCAAACACACTGCATTGCCTAGTTAGTACGCTCAAAATTCAGTATAATCGTTGCCAACGACAAATAACCCAGCCATTTTAAAGTGGCAAAACTAAGTTAAAGTAAATAAAGGGACAGGTAAAATGAGTGTAGATACCTTAGACAGAATCAAAAGCCAAATAGCTAATCACAGTTTATTGCTATACATGAAAGGCACACCTCAGTTTCCACAATGTGGTTTTTCAGCCCAGGTGGCCCAGATATTAAAGCTATGTCAAGCTAACTTTGCTTTCGTGAATATCTTAGAAAATCCTGATATCAGACAAGAATTGCCAAAGTATGCCAACTGGCCAACATTTCCCCAGTTGTATCTTAATGGCACCTTGATTGGCGGATGCGATATTGTGACTGAAATGTATGAAAGCGGTGAATTGCACACCATGCTCGAACAAGCAAATGTCACCCAAGAAAAAGCCAGTTTCGTGATGGCTGAAGAATAATTTTTTTATTTTATTATCTCGTTATTAATTAAAAAGGAAACAGATATGAGTATTTTAGTTGGCCGCAAGGCACCTGATTTCACAACAGCAGCAGTATTAGGTAATGGTGAAATTGTGAACAATTTCAACTTATCCGATGCCATGAGCGAAAAATATGGATTGGTATTTTTCTATCCATTAGATTTTACCTTTGTTTGCCCATCTGAATTAATCGCTTTAGATAAGCGCGTGCCAGAATTCGAAAAACGTAACGTAGAAGTCATGGCCGTCTCTATCGATTCTCAATTTAGCCATTTAGCCTGGAGAAATACCCCTATTAATCAAGGCGGTATTGGCAAGGTAAACTATACATTGGTGGCAGACGTTAATCACAGCATTTGCCAAGCATATGGTGTAGAACACCCTGAAGCGGGCGTAGCATTCAGAGGTGCGTTTATTATCGATAAAAATGGCATTGTTAGAGCGCAATTGGTCAATGATTTACCACTGGGTCGTAATATTGACGAATTATTGCGTTTAGTTGATGCGCTGCAATTTCACGAAGAACACGGTGAAGTTTGCCCAGCAGGATGGCAAAAAGGGGATACAGGAATGAGAGCAAATCCTGAAGGTGTGGCAAGATATTTAGAAGCCCACTCAGAAACGCTCTAATTTTCTGCTTATTTCCTCTATAACCATTTGATTTTTTTCTGGTTATTTTGCCAATTTGGTAAGGGTTAGCCCACCAAATTGGCACCTTGCGTTGTATATCCTAAAAGATTATAATTTCAACTAGGTAACTGAGAGCGCTTGGGTGCATCTGTTGCCGTTTACTTTATTATTTTTAGGACTTTATATTTATGCGTAATCAAATTTACATCGGCAATTTAGCTTTTACTGCTTCTAAAACTGATCTTCAGACTTTATGTGCAGAATTTGGTGAAATCGCCAATATCCACATTCCTGTAGACAGAGCTAGCGGCAAACCTCGTGGTTTTGCGTTTGTTACTTTTGCCGATGAAGACGCTGCAACTAAATCGCTTGCGTTGAACAACATGCAATTCTTAAACCGTCAAATTCGTGTGAATTTAGCTAATTCACCAAAGCAAGATGATCGTGGTGGTCGTCCAGCTGGCGGTGCAGGTCGTCCAATGGGTGATCGCGGTGGTCGTGGTGGTGATCGTGGTGGTTTCGGCGGCGGCCGTGGTCGTTACGAAGACTAATCATTATTGATTATTGACGATGGCGCAGAATAATTCTGCCGTGCGCATAGCGTCGTAAATGGCGCTATGTGCCTCGTCCGCATTGTAAGCGATGCCAGCAGCCTTTAAGGCTTTAGGTAAAACAGTTTGTCCATATACAAGCGCACTCAGTGTCGCTGTATCAAACGAAGTAAAAGCATGAAACGGGCTTTTAAGCTTGTGTCTTGCAGCCGCTTCATTCATGAATCCCAAATCAAACCAAGCATTATGTCCTACTAGCACAGCATGTGAACAATGATGCAGTTTCTTTAGTTTTTTAACTTCATCAAAAAGAAATTCGAGTGCTTCTTTTTCGGTTTTAGCAAATCTAAAAGGATGAAAGGGGTCGATTTTATTAAAGGCCAAACTTTTAGGATCTAAACGCATTTTTTCATGAGGGATAATATGTTCATGATAAAGAGCATCTAGGGTAAATTTACCCATTTCATCCATCTTTAAACTGACCATGGCAATTTCTAACAAGGCATCAAGTCGAGAGTCTATTCCACCTGTTTCTACATCTACCACAATAGGCAAAAAACCCCTAAAACGCTCGCGAATGAGTTTGACTGAATGGATAGGAGAATTTTTCATTGGACACACCAGGTTAGCGTTTGACCAGCCATAAACGGGACAACATTGTCTTGTTTTGTGAGCGGTAATTGTTCGGGAATAATATGATTTTGTTTAATTAAAGTAACACTTTGAGTTGTATTAATGGGTAACCCATAAAATTGAGTGCCAAATTGGGTGGCAAAATCGTTTAATTTATTTAATTGGCCTTGTTTTTCAAAAGCCATTGCGTAATAGGCAAGCGCATCACGAGCGGAATAAATACCGGCACAACCACAAGCACTTTCTTTTTTGTGTTGAGCATGGGGCGCAGAATCTGTGCCTAAGAAAAATTTGGGGTTAGCCGAAGTGGCGGCTTCCAGCAATTTTTCTTGGTGATGTTTTCGTTTGGCCACAGGCAAACAATAATGATGTGGTCGTATACCCTTGTAAAACATATCATTTCGATTAATTAATAAATGATGTGGTGTAATTGTCGCGGCAATATGTTTTGGTGCAGATTGCACAAATTCAACTGCTTCTTGTGTGGTAATGTGTTCTAAAACAATTTTAAGTTCAGGAAAAGTTTGAGTGATATAAGACAATTCTGTTTCAATAAATATTTTTTCTTTATCAAAAATATCCACATCAGGATGAGTGACTTCACCATGAATCTGTAAGATGATGCCCAATTCTTGCATCTTTTCAAAAACAGCATTTAATTTTTGTATATTACTCACGCCACTATCAGACAAAGTGGTTGCTCCCAGAGGATAGAGCTTTATGCCATGAATGATGCCACTGTCTTTAGCGAGCGCTATTTCAGAAGGCAATAGATCTTGCGTAAGGTACAAAGTCATTAAGGGCATAAAATGCTCAAAATGACTGGCTTTGTCGGGGTGTTGTGCTATTAATTTATCCAGTATTTCTAAGATTTGTTGTCGGTAAGCAACGGCTTTGTTAACCGAAGTGATAGGATTGGCCAGATTCGGCATAACCATAACACGATGAAATTGCTGAGCAGCATCGTATACTGTGCGGGTAAGGGCTTCGCCCTCTCTTAGGTGTATATGCCAGTCATCGGGCTTGGGTAAGGTCATTTGCATAAAAACTTACTTAAATCCTAAATCTAAACTAAATTTAAACTAAATCTGGAAACATTTTTTAAGATAAATCAGCAACAAAGATAGTAACTTAAATAAGATTTTTTCTCAAATACTTATGGTGTGATACAAACAAAGGGATAGCCATGCAACAGGCCGTTAAAAGCTTATTATATAGATTCATTATCGTGATACCTGGCATATTATCTGTTAACGCTATTTCGGCACAGTCAAACGATGTATTTGAAAATAAATGGAAAACGGCCAATACTTTATTTTTATGTGAAATGAAATACGATTTATCTGGTTTTGGTGAAGTGTATTTTAGCAAAAAATCGGGAGTAGATTTAAATTTTAGGCTCACTCGTTTTTCTGCGTCTAATACCAATAAACATAAAAAACAAGAATTGATTATGTATGTTAAAAACCCAGATTGGGTCGATTCAGGCAGAATGATGATATTAGGCAGTGTGCCATATTACATTAATAAAGAACAAGCCATTTTATTGCCGCTATCTCAAAATAAACTCACACCCGATGATTATGTAGTGAATACCAAAAAAATAAAATACATAGATAAAAAAACAAGTGAACCAAGAGTAAAAACCAAAACTAAGCTTACAGTCCCTCGCGAGCAAGAATTAAAATTAACTTACAATTTGCTTACCGTAAACGATTTATGGCAAACGCTAGAATCAGGTAATAATATTGTTTTTACCGATCCCAATAATCAAAAAAAACAACTTATCTCACCAGTTGGTTTTGGAGAAGCACAACAAAAATTCCAAGAATGTGTCGTTCAAATGGTGCCTTATGAATTTGAAAAGCTAAAATTAACTCGACTTTATTTTCCTTCTGCAAGCGCAGAAATCACACCCGAAAACATAGAAAAATTAAATATCATTATTGAACAAATTTTGAACGATGAATATATTAGTAAAGTAGAAATCAGCGGTCATTCTGATATCGTTGGTGGGTATAGCGATAATCGTATATTAGCAAATCGTCGTTTATGGGCAGTAAAAGATTATTTAGTTTTTAGAGGCGTACCCGCAACCTTAATCGAAGCAAGAGCCTATGGCGATACCAAGCCTATTGCGCCACATAATAGCAAAGAGGGCAGAGCGAAAAATAGACGGGTAGATATTAAGCTTTATCATTAATATTATTCCCCACCTTCCGTTGCTACCGCAACTTCAGATGGGGCTAGCAAATGTTGCAGCTTCCGCTGCAAAAAATGCACTTCATATAAAAAAATAGTTTGCCATTTTTAAATGGGTAAAGTTTCTCAAGCTGGCATCCAGTATAGAGAGGGATTTTTCTTTGCAGCGGTAGCTGCAACGGTCGCTAGCCCCGCGTGAAAGCCTGCGCGGAACGCGCATAGGCTGGAACGTGGGGAAATAAGGTTATTAAATTTTATAAGCTGCGGTAGCAGCGAAACATCTCATTCATGAATTCGTTCTGAATTTTATATACCCCACCTTCCGTTGCTACCGCAACTTCAGATGGGGCTAGCAAATGTTGCAGCTT
>CAYSTH010000103.1:0-7595 GCA_964433995.1 uncultured Francisellaceae bacterium
GAATTAAACTTTTTAGATAAAAGAAATTAAGAATGAAATTAAAACAACTGCTTTTTGGTGGTGCAATTCAAGAAGCTGGTGCGGTTAAAAATAATAAAATTAAAAAAGGTGCCACTTCCGATTTTATGGAAATTGAGCGTCAAAGAGGAATTTCGGTGGCGACTTCGGTTTTAGCATTTAATTATAAGGACAAAAAAATCAACATTCTGGATACGCCAGGTCACAAAGATTTTGCGGAAGATACGTTTAGAACACTAACTGCTGTTGATAGCGTAATTGTAGTGATTGACGTGGCAAAAGGTGTTGAGGAACAAACCGAAAAATTAGTTGAAGTTTGTAGAATGCGAAACATTCCTATGATTGTTTTCATCAACAAATTAGACCGTGAAGGAAAAGATGCTTTCGATTTGATGGACGAAGTAGAACAAAAACTTGGATTGAGCGTTACTCCGTTGAGTTTTCCTATTGGAATGGGTTATGATTTTCAAGGAATTTACAATATTTGGGAGAAAAATATCAATCTTTTTAGTGGCGATAGTCGAAAAAACATCGAAGATACCATTGCGTTTTCAGACATTGCTAGTCCTGAATTAGAAAAAATAATTGGCGAAAAACCAGCTACAAAACTTCGTGAAGAATTAGAACTTATTGATGAAGTTTATCCACCTTTTGACAGAGAAAAATACCTTGACGGAACGTTGCAACCTGTGTTTTTTGGTTCGGCGTTGAATAATTTTGGTGTTAGAGAATTATTAGATTGTTTTATCGAAATTGCTCCATCGCCAAGACCAAAAGAATCAGAAACGCGATTGGTAAAACCCGAAGAAGAGAAAATGAGTGGTTTTGTTTTTAAAATCCATGCCAACATGGATCCAAAACACCGTGATCGACTGGCATTTGTTAAGATTGTTTCGGGAACATTTGAGAGAAACAAACCTTATACGCACGTTCGTTTGAACAAAAACTTGAAATTCTCTAGTCCGAATGCATTTTTTGCTGAGAAAAAAGAGATTGTTGATATTTCTTATCCTGGCGACATTGTTGGTCTTCACGATACTGGAAATTTCAAAATTGGCGATACATTAACCGAAGGCGAAATCATGAGTTTCAAAGGAATTCCAAGTTTTTCTCCAGAACATTTTAGATACATCAACAATGCCGATCCACTAAAAGCAAAGCAATTAGACAAAGGAATTGACCAGTTGATGGACGAAGGTGTTGCGCAGTTGTTTACACTAGAAATGAACGGCAGAAAAGTAATTGGAACCGTTGGAGCACTTCAATATGAAGTTATTCAGTATCGATTAGAACATGAATATGGTGCAAAATGTAGTTATGAAAACTTTCCAGTTCACAAAGCCTGTTGGGTAAAACCAAACGACCCTAAAAGCGAGGAGTTTAAAGAATTCAAAAGAATTAAACAAAAGTTCTTGGCACACGATAAATATGGTCAATTAGTATTCCTAGCCGATTCTGATTTTACCATTCAAATGACTCAATCAAAGTTTCCTAGTGTAAAGTTATTTTTTACCTCTGAATTTGAGTAATTTTAACTAAAAGATTTCACAGTTTGAAAATGATTACTATATTTACACCCTGAAATTCAAGATATATGAAAAACATTTTCAAGTTATACTTTTTGTCATTCCTTTTACTATCAGACTTTGTAATGTTTGCTCAACCAGGTGATGATGACGGTGGTGGTGGTGTTGAAGACGTAGATCCAGCACCTGCCCCAATTAATAGTAAATTAATTTATTTAGCAGTGTTAGGAATACTTTTTGTATTATATAAAAGAAATAAGAAAACTGCATAAAACATATTATATACCATATATAAAATCCCGCTTTTGAGAAGCGGGATTTTTTTTGACTAGTCTTGTCCTGAAAAAATTGACCAAGTAGGAATAAAATACCAACAAAAAAACCTGCCATAAATGACAGGTTTTTTCAAAATAAAGTATAACAATTTATCTAATCACTTTTTTAGTAACCACTGCTCCATCAACAGTCTGAATTTGCACTAACAATACCTCGTTAGACAATCCTGCTGTAACAGTAGTTTGAGTTGAATTAATTCTTTGTTTTTCAACTAACAATCTTCCTCTTACATCAAATACTTTAACAGCACTCATTTCAAAATTACCAGTATTGATAACAAAGTCATTAACTTGATTTTTATAAATCACAACTTGTTTTTCTGTTAAAGTTGGCACATCTACACCTAAGGCAGCATCTCTATAAACCACTTCAAAACGCTCATCAAAAGTACCCGCTTCACTAGTAAAAGCATAAGAACCAGCTGCAAAATTATGAAGTGTTGACAACAACTTATCATTCAAATAAATCACTTGACCTTGATTAAACAAACCTTGAGTTTGCTCAATTGAAATAGTATAATTACCTGCTGTCGCAACTTTTAAACGTAATGGAACTACATCGGTATCAACAAAAGAAGACTTACCTTGGATTCCAAATTCTTGACCATCAATCAAAGAAGTCAAACCATTAGCAAAACTTCCAACATTTTTACCATCATAACGATCAATTCCATCAGAAGCATAATCTTTATAACTTACAACGGCTTGTGAAAACACACCACTTGAATTAGTTAAGTTCATCCAATAAACATCTTGAGTAGTAGTTTGACGGAAGAATTGATTTGAAGTATCATCAACACGTTGGTTATTGTTAAATACTAAAGCGGTTCCTGCACCTGTTGCATCAACAAAAAATCCTTGACCGGTTCTAATCACATTTTGAGGATCAAAAACTTGCGACTGACCATTAGATTGAAAAATACCATCATTCCATTGACAATAAGCATTATTACTGGTATTATTATTAGTTTCTCTCCAAAAATAAAGTGATGTAGTAATGTTTGCAGCATTATCTTCTACAAACGTTTCCATACTAATTGGCGATGGATAAGGATTTCCTACTAAATTAAAACCTGAACCAGCAGTACTCATGGTATAAGTAATATCACCACTATTAGGAACACCTGTAAACTGACCAGCAAAAACAGTTGGAGCTGTTGGATGATTCCATGGTGTACGGATTAAATATCCTTTGGCAGTTGCAAAAGAAACATTATTAGTATCAGTACCATTAATTCCATTTGGAGCAACTAGTGGCGATGGATACTGTAATCCTGTTAAGTTAAATCCAACAGAGTTACTATATTGATCGGTAGTAGTATTATAAGTATAAAAACGATTTGGCAAAGTAGTAGTCGAAAAAGCATACAATCCTTGTCCAGCAACTGGAGATGACCATAAGGTATAATCCAATCTATTCAATGCTGAACTATTTCTTTTAACTACTATGGCTCCTGAATTAGCATTAGTAGTACCACTCTGAATTAAATTAGCATTGTTATTCAATGTAAAACTACTTCCTGTGTTTACAGTTAATGCACCACTCAAAACTATTGAGTCTCCTGATGATATTATGACGTTGGCATTGTTATTAACGGTAAGCGAACAAGCATTAAAATCAGTAGCTGCTCCTACTCCAGTTGTATATTCATGCGATATTACAGCGGTTGTGGTAGCTATTGGCGTTCCATTATTCCAGCTTCCACCATTAGCAGAACTCCAAGTACTGGTTGCTCCAATAGCAACAGTTCCTGTGGTAGCAGATGCTGTACAACCATAACTATTAGTTGCCGTTACAGTATAAGTTCTAGACACAGTTGAAGTACCCGTTGGATTTTGCAATGAAGAAGTAAATCCAGCTGGTGATGATGTCCAAGTGAATGTTGCTGGTGGTGGCGTTGCATAAACACCCGATACAACCACATTATCAATTGCCCAATAATAATCCCATGCTGCATCATATTTAAAACGAATATATACCGTTGGCTGATTTAAATAAGAATTTAAACTAAGATTAACTTGAGCAAACGAATTAGGAAGTCCTTGATTTGAAGTACTATAGGTAACTAAATCTGTCCATGAAGTTCCATTTGTCGAAACCTGAACCTTAGCTGTTTCTAAAACTCCTTGGGCATAATATCTATAGAAATGCCAAAAAGATAGATTTGCCGTAGTCAAACCAACCGTACTAAATGATGGCGACTGTAATGTTGTTGCTGTTATTCCATTTTCACCTTGTCTATCGCTATCCGTCAAATAAAATTGACTTGCATCATTACTGTTTATAGTTTGCGATGTTTGACAAGTTGGACAAACACCATATCCATTTGGTCGCAACGTCCAAGCAGCATTAGCTGGAGTTCCATTTGTACTTGCATTAGCTGGTGTCCAATTATTAGTTGCTGAATTAAAATTTTCGTCAAGCAATGTAACTGGCGTTGCTGAATTACTTGTAGCGCTTGAAGTCAATGTAAAACTTCCACCAGGACAAATTGTACTTGTACTTGATGAAGCAGTAACATTACTTGGTGCCGGATTTACAACTTGTGTCTTTGTTGCTTGAACTGTTCCACATGAACCACCAGATGTAGTTAGTGTTAAGGTAGCGGTTCCAGTATAATTTGATGGTGGTGTCCAAGTAGCATTTAGCGTAGTAGCATTTGGAGAAAAAGTTCCTCCAGCACTACTAGTCCATGTTCCTCCTGTCGCAGAACCA
This sequence comes from uncultured Francisellaceae bacterium, assembly GCA_964433995.1. Taxonomy (GTDB): domain Bacteria; phylum Pseudomonadota; class Gammaproteobacteria; order Berkiellales; family Berkiellaceae; genus CADEEZ01. The sequence goes on from CAYSTH010000103.1 coordinate 4,596, forward strand.
CCAACACTTCCTCCTAATCCTGATGTTGTTCCTCCTTGACATATTGCACTTAAAGCACTTCCAGCATTTACAGTAGGTGCTGTACAAGCATTGATACTAACTGCCGTCAATGATGGAAAAGAATCCCCACTTAAAGTAACTGAACAGTTTGAGGTTGTAGCTGAATTAGGTATGGTACTATAACTAAACAAACCTACCCTTGTTCCAATATCATTAGCCGTTCCAAACGCATTATAATTATCATTATCTTGACTTACTAAAGTAAAACTAGGAAATGTGCTAAATGTTCTCGGTGAATTACTTTCCGTTCTACAAGAGTTAGCAACAAATATAGCCTGATCACCTGCCGCAATATCCAAGTTAGTGGTTAAAGCAAAAGGATTTGTATTTGTACCACTATTTAAGTTTCTAGAATTGGTAATTGGTGAGGATTGATCTACAAAATCAAAAACACCAGCCCAAACAGTAGTCAACACTGAAGCACCTACTTCAACTCTAACGGATAAAGTTGAATTATTTGCCGCATCCAAGCCAGCTTCATTCAAATAATAAACCGCTGTATGCTGACGACGATCTGTTGTATTCATATCGCCTTGAGCTAAAGTCATCGCCTGACCTCCATAACTTAGAGTAACCGTTCTACTTCCTACAGCACGAGTAGTAGTAGCAATAGAAACTACAAGCAATCGATTAGAATTTGTACCTGCGGGAACAGCATAAGTAATGGTTTGCGCATTAGTACTAGTACCACTAAACTCCCGTGTCCAATCTTTTATTGTAGTTACCTGAGCTTGAACAGTAGAACTACCTGCAAAAACAAATAGAAAAAAAGCAGTTACTAAAAGTAATCTAGAACTAAAACTTGATTCTCTTTTCACTTTTTGATTAAGTAAAGTTATCATTTTCATTAATTATAATTTGTATTAATAGTTTCGAATAGCATTCTTTTATTTAACATATTGACAACAAAACAATGAGCTTCTTGTTAAAAAAACAAGCAAAACATCGATTAAATACGTTTTTTTACCGATAAAAAGCAAAATAACCGCTTTTTACAAGATATTAACTTACAATATTGCACAACGTAAGAACACTAAGCAAAACTATTAAAAACCAAATAATTAGTAATAATATAATCGTCAAACAGATTGTAAATTCGATAACATGCATAGAACTTGTTCTACATAGACAGAAGTAACAAAAAAAATCCCTGCCTTTTAGGGCAGGGATTGTTTAAATCTTTAGGTAAAGTAGAAATTATCTAACCACCTTTTTAGTAACTACCGTTCCATCTGTAGTAGCAATTTGAACTAACAATACTTCGTTAGACAATCCTGCTGTAATGGTAGTTTGAGTAGCATTAATATTTTGTTTTTCTAATAATAATCGTCCTCTAACATCAAATACTTTTACAGTACCCATTTCAAAGTTACCAGTAGTAATTACAAAATCATTAACTTGATTTTTATAAATCACAACTTGTTTTTCGGTTAAAGTTGGCACATCAACACCTAAGGCAGCATCTCTATAAACCACTTCAAAACGATTAGCAAAACTTCCCGCTTCCGATGTAAAACTATAAGCACCTTGAGATAAATTATGCAAACTTGAAAGTACATTATCTTTTAAATAAATAGATTGTCCGTTAGTAAACACACCTATTGAATGATCAATAGAAACACTATAAGTACCTGCAGTTTCAACTTTCAAATGCATCGGAACAACATCAGTATCAACAAAAGCAGCCTTACCTTGAATTCCATACTCTTGACCATCAATTAGAGAAGTCAAACTTACTTGTGAAGTACCAACATTTTTACCATCATAACGGTCTAAACCATTAGAAGCATAATCTTTATAACTTACAACTGCTTGAGAAAATGCACCATCAGCATTCGTTAAATTCAACCAATAAACATCTTGCGTACTATTTTGACGGAAGAATTGATTAGCAGTATCTGCAACACGCTGACCATTATTAAACACTAAAGCAGTTCCAGCTCCAGTAGCTTCAACAAAAAATCCTTGACCAGTTCTAATCACGTTTTGTGGATCAAAAACTTGCGATTGACCATTACTTTGGAACAATCCATCATTCCATTGGCAGTAAGCATTATTAGAGGTATTTCCATTAGTCTCTCTCCAAAAATACAATGACGTAGTAATGTTAGCAGCATTATCATTTACAAAAGTCTCCATGTTAATTGGCGAAGGATAAGGATTACCCACTAAGTTAAATCCAGTTCCTGCCAAACTCATAGTATAAGTAATATCACCACTGTTTGGAACACCAGCAAACTGTCCAGCAAAAACAGTTGGAGCCGTTGGATGATTCCATGGCGTACGAATTAAATAACCTTTTGCAGTAGCAAATGAAACATTATTAGTATCAGTACCATTAATTCCATTTGGAGCAACTAGTGGTGATGGATATTGTAATCCTGTCAAATTAAACCCAACGGAGTTGCTATATAAATTAGTACTAGTGTTATAAGTATAAAAACGATTTGGCAACGTAGTTGGCGAAAAAGCATACAACCCTTGTCCTGCTACTGGCGATGACCAAAGCGTATAATCTTGTCTTAAAATAGCTGAACTATTTCTTCTAACAGTTATAGAACCTGTGTTTAAATTTGAAGTTCCACCTTGCATCAACACTCCATTGTTTTCAACCACAACAGCACTTGATGTCAATTCATTCTCCAAAGCACCTACTACAGTAACTACATCATCCGAACTAACCGTTAAAGAACCTCCTGTAGTTACAGTCAATGATTTAGCAGTAAACTCACCATCATCTGCAGTAACATAAACATCTTCAATAATAGCATCAATAAGATTAGTTGGCCCACTTACATTGGTCCATGCACCACCAGTCCAAGTTACTGGATTATAACCTGTAGTAGCCGAAATTTGATTTGAATTAACAGTTTCAACCGAACCACTAATTGCGCGAACTACATAGTAATAAGTAGTACCTTCATTCAATCCAGTAACGTT
>CAYSTH010000104.1:0-7552 GCA_964433995.1 uncultured Francisellaceae bacterium
TCTAAGACAGATTGTACTATCTTAGCAAGGTGTCCGGAAAGTCGGGGTCAGATCAGGCATATATTTCATTGATAGTGCTTCTGAGTACGTCTTTTCTTGTTACATCGCCATTTGAAAGAGGTTTAATTTCTATATGTTTGCAAACAAATTTTGTAGGCAAACCTTCGTTATCTAATATTTCATAAACAGTGCCAAATTTACCTGCACCTAATTGGTTACCTAATTTTAGCTTGGTATATAAACCTGTTCGTTGTGAAATATACTTCATTTAAGTTACTTAATCTTTCATATCTAAATCTAGATAGGGAAAATCTTCATAAACGTCTTTTAATATATTAGGCAAATCGGCCTTAGATCGAATAATTAAAATCACGGTATCATCTCCAGCAATGCTTCCTAACACGCCGTTCGTTGTTGGTGTGTGAGGTGAGAACGAAACATATTTTTGATCAAAATAAGAAGCCAAGCTACCTGCATGACCTGGATGAACGTGGAGCACAATAATGCCAAACTCTGAAATTTGCATATTTAAGATGACGGGCATATTCGGTAGATTAAATTGAATGATTTTATAGATGCCATCTACTTTGGCTATTTTCATCTTTTTTAATTTTCTAGACAGAGTGGCTTGAGGAATATTGAAACCTCTTTTTTTGAGCAATTCTTGTAATTCAGATTGTTCATAAATACTTTGGGTTTGAACCAAGTTTAAGATGTGCCCTTCAATGACCTGATCGTGTGCCATTCATCCCCCTAAAATGACTATGTATCAATATTAATGAAATTATATTCAAAAAAGCTTGATCTCACAACGAAGCCTTAATATACTCATTAAGTGAATAAAATATGAATATATATCAAGGGTGTAGTCATGACTAAATGGGCAAAATCAATTTTAATAGCTGGTTTTTTTGCTATTTCAGGGTGCAAGCCAGCATTAGAGGCTAATCAACTCAAGCTCGCGATCAGTGCTGAATATCCACCTTTTGAATATAAGGTAGGCGGTGAGATCCGTGGTTTTGATGTCGATTTAGCAAAATTGATAGCAAAAGAGCTAGGCAAGGAACTTGTTTTTGAAGATATGCAATTTAGCACGATTTTACCTGCTCTTCAAAGTGGTCATGTCGATGCAGCAATTTCGATGATCACGGTGACAGAAGAACGCAAACAAAGCGTCGATTTTTCAGAAATTTATTATTTTGATGGCATTTCAGCCATTTATAAAGATTCTCAACCTATTCATAGCAAAGATGATCTTGTTGGCAAAAAAATAGCTTGTCAGTTGGGCTCAACCATGGAGATATGGTTAAAGAAAAATGGATTCACCAAACAAATTGTGGCGATGGATAATAATATTCAAGCAATAGAAGCATTAAAAGCAGATCATGTCGATGTTGTTTTAGTCGATGGTGCACAAGGTCAAACTTTTAGCAAAAAAAATGCCCAACTTTCGTCTAAACTCATCGATCAGTCTAAAGATGGTTATGCCATCGCTTTTCAAAAAGGCTCGCCCTTATTAGCAGAAATTAATCAAGTGATTAAAAAATTAAAACAAAATGGTGAAATAACTAAGCTTGAAGAAAAATGGTTAACAGGTGAATTACAATGATGTTGTTAGAAAATGCCTTATTTATAGGAAAAGGAATAGTACTTACTCTTGAATTAATGGTAGGTGGTATGTTAATGGGCTTAATTTTAGGAACGGTGCTTGCCATATGCAAGTACCATCACTGGTGTGTTGGGTTAATTAATAGATATATTTCAATTGCCAGAGGCACACCCTTGATATTGCAATTAAGCTTTTTTTATTTTGCAATCCCAAATGCTTTAAATATTAAATTATCAGTTTTGGGTGCTGGCATTATTACTTTGGGCTTAAATAGCTCAGCTTATATAGCGGAAATATTGAGAGCTGGAATTGAAAGTTTGCCTAAAGGGCAATTTGAAGCAGCACAAACCATGCAAATTCCTACTTGGTTTATGTGGAAAGATATTATTTTTCCTCAAGTTATTCGTAATGTTTTTCCAGCACTAGTCAATGAATTCATTACCTTATTAAAAGAAACAGCACTGATTTCTATGCTAGGTGGTATGGATTTGATGAGAAGGGCACAATCCATTGCAGCAGAACAATATACTTATTTTGCCCCTATTTGTATTGCTGGTGTGTATTATTACGTACTTATTTTATTAATAGAATATATGGGTAAAAAAATCGAACAAGGTGGGTGGCATGCTAAATATATCTAATGTCAGTAAACAATATGGCAAAACATCTATATTAAATAATATAGATTTTCAAATCAAAAAAAACAGCATAGTAGGTCTTGCTGGTTCATCTGGTAGTGGAAAATCAACCTTGCTGAGATGTATACAAAAATTAGAAAAAGTAGATAAGGGACATATTGACTATAAAGGTATCAGTAGTTTCATGTTTCAAGATTTTCAACTTTTTCCTCATATGACAATATTAGAAAATCTTGTGTATGCGCCCAAAACGGTGTTTAAAAATCAGTTTGCTGAAAATGATGCTTTAATTTTGTTAGAAAAATTAGGTTTGAAAAACAAAGCAAATGTTTATCCCTGTAAATTATCAGGTGGGCAAAAGCAAAGGGTAGCGCTTGCTCGGTGCTTAATGTTGAACCCTGATATTTTATTGTGTGATGAACCGACATCAGGGTTAGATGTTGCAACCATTCAAGATGTGGTTGAATTACTTAATACCGTACATGCCATGGGTGTTACGATGATTATTGCTTCACATGATGTCGATTTTTTAACCAATATCGCCAGTCGAATTATTGTGCTTAAAAACGGATTAAAAACAGCAGATATCGATATATCTCAAATATTAAATCCAAGTGAAACACTAAAATTATTATATCAAGAGGAAAGATTATCATGACTAAAAAAATTATATTAGCGTATTCTGGCGGCCTCGATACATCAATTATGATTCCTTGGTTAAAAGACAATTATAAAGCAGAAATTATCGCAGTAATTTGCGATTTAGGTCAGCAAGAAGATTTAGAGGCAATTCAACAAAAAGCATTAAAGAGCGGGGCAAGTCGTGCCTTTGTTTTAAATGTTCAAAATGAATTTGTGACAGATTACCTTTTCCCATTGCTAAAATCTAGCGCGCTATATGAAGATCAATATCTTCTTGGTACGATTTCAAGATCATTAATCGCTCAAAAATTGGTTGAAATTGCAGAACAAGAAAATGCAGATACAATTTCTCATGGTGCGACAGGAAAGGGTAACGATCAAGTTAGAATAGAATATGCTATTAAAGCTCTCGCTCCGCATTTAAAAATTATTGCCCCTTGGAGAGAGTGGCATATTCAATCTAGACAAGAAGCTATGTTATATGCCCAAGAACATGGCATAGATATTCCTGTTACACCAAAATCTCCTTATTCGAGAGATAGAAATATTTGGTATGTTTCACATGAAGGTGGGGTACTAGAAAACCCTTCGAATGGCTACCCAGATGATTTATTATTGATGACAAATGCTATTGAAAATACACCTGATAAAGCTGAAATAATAAATATTCATTTTGAAGCGGGTATACCTGTTAGTATAAATGGTCAAAAAATGTCAGCAATCGATCTATTTCAATATCTAAACGAAAAAGCAGGTGCGCATGGAGTTGGTGTGGTCGACATGGTAGAAAATCGGTTGATTGGCATGAAAGTGAGAGGAGTTTATGAATTTCCGGCGGGTAGTGTATTGCATAAAGCGCATAAAATATTAGAAAGTTTATGTTTAGATAGAGCGACATTGCATTTAAAACAATCCTTACAACAATATTATGCCAATATTGTTTATGAAGGCAGATGGTTTTCACTCGCTAAAAAATCACTTGATGCCTTTATTAATGAGACTCAGTTAATGGTCACAGGAGAAGTAAAATTAAAATTATTTAAAGGACATTGCTTACCCGAAGGTGTAACTTCTCCTTATAGTTTATATCATCATGGCTTAGCAACTTTTGAAGAAGATGATATTTTTAATCAAAAAGATGCACAAGGATTTATTAATATCTATTCTTTACCCGCCATGATGTATGGCTTAAAACAAAAGGATAAAAAAAATGAATACAGCTAAGTTATGGGACAAAGGGTATCAGTTAAACCAAGTTGTGGAACATTTTATGACAGGAGATGATCCACTATTAGATCAAAAGCTTGTGATATACGATTGTATGGGAAGCATAGCACATGCCAAAATGTTGGCAAGAATAGGTGTGTTAACAATTGATGAGAGTGAAAGTTTAACCTCTGCATTGCAAGATATTATTAATTTGTCTAGAAATAATGAATTTGTTATCCAATTTAAAGACGAGGATGTGCATACTGCGGTAGAAAATTATTTAATAGAAAAATTAGGCGATTTAGGTAAAAAACTGCATACAGCTCGGTCAAGAAACGATCAGGTTTTGTTAGATTTACGTTTATATTCCAGAGATCAAATCGTTGGCATCACACAAGAAGTGCTCAATATTTGTGAAATCTTGTGTCAATTTTCTGAAAAACATAAAAATGTTCCTATGCCAGGAAGAACCCATTTTCAACGTGCTATGCCTTCCTCTATAGGGTTATGGTCGGGTGCATTTGCTGAATCTATGTTAGATAATATTACTTTGTTAAAAAATGCTTATTCTCTGATTAATCAGAGTCCCCTAGGATCGGCTGCCAGTTATGGTGTTTCTTTAAACATAGATAGGCAATATACCGCCGACCTTTTAGGTTTTGATAAAGTTCAAAATAATGTGCTTTATGTGAATAATAGTCGTGGGAAATTTGAATCAGTCATTTTAAATGCACTTGTGCAAATTATGAATGATTTAAGCAAAATTTCGACAGATATCATTATTTTCTGCACACCAGAGTTTGGTTATTTTACTTTGCCAGAAAAATTTTGCCCAGGTAGTAGTTTAATGCCACAAAAGCGTAATCCTTGTCCTTTAGAATTGATAAGGGCAAAATCAGCGATGATGCAGGGCTTGCTTTTTCAAGTATTAGAGCTAATCAGGGCATTACCTTCAGGGTATCACCGTGATTTTCAAGAGACAAAACGTCCCTTGATGCAAGGATTTGAGGTTGCTGCTGCTGCGCTTAAAGTTTTTGGTATGATCTTTTCTGAATTGCAAGTTAATAAACAGCAATGTATTTCTTCTTTTTCAACCGAATTATTTGCCACAGATAAGGTATTATCTTTAGTAAAAGAAGGCATTCCCTTTAGAGAGGCTTATAAACAAGTGGCTCATGAACTTGAAAAAGTAGATTATTGCGATCCAGTAGAAAATATTCTTTCTAAAACGCATCAAGGAGCAACAGGGAATCTTGGGTTAGAGTTGAGTTTACAAAAAATTCAAATGTATCAAAAATGGATAGATGAACGAAAGCTTGAAAAATATCCAAAAGAATCAGAAGAGAATAGTAAAGTACTCAAACAGTGTCATGCCAGATGTGGGCAAAAAACATGATTTCATTTTCTTTTTCCCTCACCCGTCTTGGCCGCTAACGCGATAGCCAAGACACCCTCTCCCACGCGCTCGCTATGCTCGCTTCGGTAGAGGGGACTTTAGATTGTGCTTAGCTACAAAACATCTACTAAAAATGCAGGGGGCAATCAGAGCCTTGGCTGGCATGACAATTTTTGTTTAATTATTTAACAGTTTCATATATTCTCTTAAATATCCTGCAAGCCGATTAGGTCTATCGGCATAAAAAGTCCTAAAAGCACTGGGGTCGACACAGTGCATTAGTCTATAAATAGCTAAAGCAGAGTAGAGGGGATATAATTTTTTAACCAACTCAAAAGCATGCAGTAAATTTTCTTTTTTGGTGAGTGTTAACCAATTTTCTAAACAAGTATCATAAAGCGTTTGATAAAGAGTAGAGTTTTCTTTTATGGCCTCGTGTTTAACACATTGAATAAGAAAATTATCTAAAGATAAAAAAGGATGAGAAATCACAATTTCACCCAAATCAATAGACGTTAATTTTTTTGTGTTAGGGTTATATAGAACATTATTCGTATTAAAATCATATTGAACAATCGTTTCAGGGATATGATATTGAGATATTAATTCACAATGCTTTAAAACTTTGGAAGTGTATGCTTGCAGCTTTGGTATTTCTTCGTCTGTTATATTTTCAGATTTTAGAAAAGCGATATCATTGATAAGCTTTTCATATAATTCAGGTATTTTATTTAATCGCCAATCGGGAATACCCAGCGCAATAAAATCCTCTACATTATTTTCTGTTGAGCGTTGCATAGCAGTATATTCTTGAATAGCTCTTACCAATAATTCAGGCTTAAATTCAGTTTTTAGATATTTTCTCAGGTTTAATCCTGCATCGTTCATGAGAAAACAAGACAATTCGTCATTAGTTGCTATCACTTCAGGAACACTTGCATGAAATTTTTTTGAGAATAATTGAGTGACTTTTGCCTCCATGGAGATAGCAGGGGGCATTTGTTTTAAATAAATATCACCCTTTGATGTTGAAATTTTAAAAACATAAGACCAAGGAGTTTCCAAAAGCATTTCAGGTGAGCCCTTCAAAGAATAGCCCAGAGAGTTTAATTGATTTGTGGCCCAGGTGAGAATATCAGTATGATTTTTCATTTTCAACCTATATAGGATATTTATTAATACGTTGAAGTTTTAAATTATTTGATACCGCGAGATCTTTTCTGTAAGTGAAATATTGTTGTGACGATAATGATGGTTACAGTAAAAATTAGTATTTCAACTCTACTTGGAATGAACGAATCACCATCAATTATAATAGGTATTAGATAATATAAGAGCAATATAAATGAACTGAAGGCTGCATATTTTGCAGTATTCATATTTTTATATCGCTCTCCTACAAAGCCTAATATAATTGGAAAAAAAATATACATTAGGTACATAATATTCATCTTTAATGTTTTTGTGCAATTAAATTCCCAGATGTATTAATAGCTGCAGCACTTGGTAACCAAACGGCATTACCAACTAGAGTTCCTCCAGCTGCAAGACCGCCAGCAACACCTATCGCGGCGCCAGTCATTCCTGCACCACCAGCAATTGCTAAGCCTTCAGGTGTTATTTCTTCATGCTTATGTTTTTTATGCAGCGCATATCCAGCCATATTTATGAGGGTGGGAACAACAAATCTTGCCACGATAATCCACCATCCACCGTTTACTTGTTCAACTTCCTGACAATTTAACTCTTTCATGTTTTTGTCCTTATCCTTGAGTTAATATAAAAAAAACGTGAGAATAATAATGGATGTTAAATAAATAGTCAAAAAATCAGTAAAAAAATTAAATGTTATTAAATTAACTTGTGTGATCTCAAGCTATGTAATAATTATGATTATAAAATTGAAAATATTTTTTACACAATTACTGAAGGGTATTGTAAAGATGTCTGATTCTGAAAAACTTATTGAATCTACTATTAACAATTTAATTTATCCCGAAGTAACTCGTTTAAGAAAATCACATTCTGAATTTATTAGTGATTTAATCCATGGGGCTA
>CAYSTH010000105.1:0-7502 GCA_964433995.1 uncultured Francisellaceae bacterium
CTTTTCATCGCTCAAATGATGCTATTCAAGTCAGCATGGGTGGAGGCGTGAGAATTAACACACCTATTGGCCCTATCAAAATGGACTTGGCAAGACCTTTAACCGATCACTATCATCACTGGCGAGTGCATTTACAAATAGGGCCGGAGTTGTAACCTCCCCCCGTTCCATCGCTACGCGATTCCACAGGGGGCTATTTTCTGTTCTCGCTACCGCGAGAAGGAAACAATGCTTCCATTACAGCATTCATTTTTATGAGCTAATTAGATATAAAATCAAGATATCACAAAGATGCTAAAAATGTAGCATGATCTGGATTTGTCCCTTCTATCGCAACGAGCGTAGCGAGTGATAGCGGGAGAAGGTATAAAACCCACAAGTTTTTAATAATGGCAGAATCTTCCAGCCCCCTCTTCCGCGCTTCGCGGGAGAGGGTTGGGGTGAAGGTTGATATTTATTAAATTAAGCCTGCGAAGTCGCTACTTTAGTTGTACGACTGCTTTCAGTGCGTCTGATAGCACCTGTTCTACCTACTTGCCATAAGGGCAATAGCATCACAAATACCACAACCGAACACGCTACTAAGAAGGTGAAAAAGCCTCCCCAGCTATATTCATCAATTGCCCAGCCTAAAGGAAAGGCAGCAGATGCGGCACCAAAATAGGCCAATGTTCCTGTAAAGCCATTAGATGCTGCGGCGGCCCCCTTATCGACAAGCTCTGCTGCAGCAAGCCCTACCAACATTTGAGGGCCAAATACAAACATGCCCGCTAATGCTAAATAGACATAATCTAATAACAAGGAACTAAAGGGAGAAAAATAAATTGCCCATGCAGACGCTATCATACCCAATGCACAGATAACCATCATGGGAACTCTCTTACTCTTAAAGAAAAAGTCTGAGCCCCAACCTGCTATTAGCATGCCGACAACGCCGCCAATTTCAAACCAAAACACACCTGCATTAGCTGCTATCTGCTCGTAACCGCGTGTTTCCATTAAAAATAATGGCATCCAGTCGTTTAAGGCTGTTCTCACGATGTAGACAAAGAAATAAGCAATAGACAAGATCCAAACAAATTTATTGTTTAAAACTTGTTTAAACAATATTTCTCGTACAGACAGTAATTGCTGTTTATAGGAAACTGGTTTAACCAATTTGGTTTGATTATTTAAGTGATCACGGTATTCATCGATAGGAGGTAAACCTAATGTTTGGGGCACATCTCGCAGCATCGACATGAGCAACACACCCATCACAATACTGATGATGCCAGGAACAAATAGCCCCCACTGCCAACCACCAAAATACACAGCAGCCCATCCGACTATTAAAGGAATCAGCGCACCGCCGGCGTTATGAGATGTACTACATAAGCCATACCAAAATCCCCTTTCGGATTTTGAGTACCAGCTTGTTAATAGTTTGGTTGCAGCTGGCCATCCCCAAGCTTGGAACCAACCATTCATACCCCATAAAATAGCCATCGCTAATATAGAGTCGGTAAAACCAAAAAATATGTTGATTATACCCGTAATGATTAAACCAATGGACATAAGATAGCGAGGATTGGCTCTGTCTGATATCACGCCACTCACAAACTTACTGACACCATAAGAAAGGTACAAGGCAGAGCCTACAATCCCTAATTCTGCTTTGGTGTAGCCCAGCTCTGAAATAAGCTCTGGCATCGCAAAGGTAAAACTTTTACGTGTAAAATAGAATATGGCATAGCCAAGAAATATCGAATAACAAATTCGAAGACGCCAATAGCGATAATCTTGTTTGATTTTGTCCGGATCTTCTATGGGCTCAATGAATGGTGATGGTTTAAAGATTTTAAACAAGCCTTTCCCCCAAGATCAAAAAGAGCAGATAAGCACATGCCTACCCGCAGTTGCGCGGTTGAAAATTTCGGATAGCTTACGATGAAATTCACCATTCAGCAATAACAAACTGGGATATTTTATCAATTTTTTGTCAGTTCGCTCATTACCATTAGCTGTTTACCTATTATTTTGTTAAAATACAGCTTAATTTTACAAAATATTTGTTAGCCAGTTGGATTATTTGTTGATTCCTACCCTATCCCAACTCAATTATTTCATCACCAGAGCCAAGTGGGCATTTGCTTCTATATGTTTGCTTGTGCTCAGTTTTTTGATAGGTTTTGGGTATTTTATTACCTCGACTCAAACAGGCACGCAGCTGGCTTTAAAAGCTTTACCTCATCTATCTGATTATCAAATTAATTATGAACACCTTTCGGGCACTTTTTCTAAAGGCACTCTGAGCTTTGAAGGGATGCATCTACAAGGCCCAAATATTGACCTATATGCCAAGAAAGTCGATTTAAGCATGTCTTTTTTTGGATTATTAACCAAAAAGATTGATATTCAAGCATTAACGATTGATACGCCTTCTATTATTAAAACAATTGATTTTGCCTCTCCTTTAGATAAGAACATACCATTTGAGCAACAACTCAAAGAATATATCAATAAGATAGAAACCACTAACCGACTTTCGTGGAAAAATATTATCTCTGGTTATAAGGGGTATGATTTTCATATCGAAAAATTAAATATTTATCATCTACATTTTGTGTCTGGTAAACAACATTACGATATTAATCAATTTGCCATTCATCACCTAAGCTCTGAAAACAAACAATTATTTTCAGCTCTGACTATATTGATGCCCGAAATCAATTTACAAGTTGACTTTAACGATATCGTGAAAATCAATTGGGACATACATATTCAAGATCTGAATCAATATACTGCCCATGCTAAAGGCGATTTGAGCTCAAAAGGTCAATGGCAAAGTGATAAAAATAATGACTTACTCATCAAGATTAAATCAAATAATTTAACCTATGATACATTCAAGGCCAATAAACTTGATTTTATCTTTAAAGGCAGTCTTGCTGACCATCAACTTAATATCTCTTTTTTTCAACAAGAGCATAAATTTATTGCCGAACTTTATGGTGTTTTTCAGCAATCACTTCACCAATCTGTTTGGGAAGGACAGCTAAACAAGTTATTTTTTAATCACCCTAAATATAAACATCTTCAGCCAGGCAAAGCTAAAATAAAATTGGTGGTAGTTCAAGACAACAGTACACTAAATGCTGATTTTAGTTTATGGGGAAAAAACCAATTTAAAATAGAAGCCAAGCTTGCTCACCAAAAACCTTATCTTTTGAACGGCCAAGTTCTGGGTGATATTCAAGACCTTTCGCCGATTACCAAATGGCTAGATTTAGAACAATCAAGTGATTTTCGTTCTCTTCAAGGCAAAGGCTTATTAAAACTCTCGCTTGAAGGTACTTTAAATCAACCTAAAATAAAAGGTGAGCTTATTTTAAATAAAGTCACCTCCACTTTGCCTAAATTAAATACCCATATTACCTTAGAACAACTTGGATTTTATGATTTAGGATCACCCAAAATCAATATTAAAGCCGTTGGTAAAATGGGCAATGGTGATTTTCAATTAGAGGGTTATGCTAAAAAAGACGCCATTGCACCTGAAATAAAATTATCATTAAAAGGCTCAAAATTATTAATCAGCAACACCTCAGAATACCATGTTTTGGTTTCACCGAATTTATTATTAAATATAGATAAACACAGTGCTGTCTTGTCTGGTCAATTGCATGTGCCTAAAGCCAAAATTACCCCTAGAGATAATTCAGAAGGTATTAGTGTTTCTGAAGATATTGTACTGATTAAAAATAACAAACGTGTTGTGTCTTCTTCTCAATCGATGCAAACACTTAAAAAACTTAAAACCAATATAGAAGTGGTATTGGGTAATGATATCCTTTTTGAAGGGTATGGCCTCACCACTCATGCACAAGGCAAAGTCATCATTGAAACCAGACAAGATGATACCTCTAAAGCTACCGGCAAGATTAATTTAGTGAATGGCCGATATGGTGCCTATGGACATTATTTTTCGTTATCTCACGGCCAACTGCTTTTTCAATCAGATCCTATTTTAGATCCAAAAATCGATGTACGTGCTGAAAGAATTATTAAGCCCAATATGAGAATCACTAATAGCGCTTCTAGCAGAGATAATATTATTGTCGGCATGCAGCTAATGGGACGTTTATCAAAATTACAAACTAAACTTTATTCTAATCCGCACTTTAATGATCGAGAAATTATTTCTTATTTGATTTTAGGGCACGGTCAAAACGAAAATACAGGTGCCGATGGTCAAGTGCTGATGGAGGCGGTAAAACAACTCACTACGGCTTTTTATCCTAAAGCTGGTAGGCTCATGGAAAAGCAAACCTTTTACGACAGATTAAAATTAGATTGGAGTATTGGGCACTCTCCTTTTGATGATGAATCTAAAGATCAACTCTCAGATTTTGAGCGAAAATATGTCAATGTCGGTAAAAGATTATCGGATAAACTTTATATTCAATATAGTTTAGGGTTAGCTGATAAAATCAGTGTCTATAGCATACAATATTTGCTTGGAAACCATCTTGTTTTAGAGGCTAAAACCGATTCTCAAAGTCGAACAGCGGCTGATTTGTTGTTTACTTTTGAAAGTGGTTAATTATCATATTCTGAGCTAAAAATATCTGCTTTTTCTGAACTACGAACTCGTTCAAAAGCCAATGTGGCTTGTGTCACCAAAGCCAATAATTCGCTTTTTTCTTCTTGATCTAATTCTCGCTCAGGATCTTTGGCAATAATCCCTACTGTACCAATCGCTCTATCGCCTATGCTTAATGGCCAATAATAGCCTCTTGCGCTTGGAATCGTATCAGAGCCTTTTCCTGCCTCATGATTATTTTCATAACACCAAATGGCTGCACTTTCTTCTTTGGGATCTAATAATTTGTTTTTGTGGCTTAAAAGCTGTAATCGTCCTTCTTCATTTCGTTCCCATATTAAAACAGCCACATTAAATAAAGAACCAATGTGCTCTGTGGTAACATGCACAATTTTGGCTTTACCTTTCGCTGTCAGTAATTTTTGAGAAAAAGCATGAAGTTCGGCGTTATATTTTGCTCTTTTTCTAATTAATTGATTTTGAATTCTGAGTTTATTGGTTTGAACCCCAACCAGCAAACTCACAAAAATAAAAGCCAATAAGGTTAAAGAACTTTGTGCACTGTAACTATTAAATTCACGAAAAAAATCAATATTATAATAAGGTGGCACAAATAGGTAATTATGTACAATTAAAGCAACAAACACTGAGATTAAAGCGATTAACGTTTCTGTTGTAACCGCAATATAAATAATGGCCATCAAATAAAACATAATCACATTTTCTAGTGCTAAAACAGGCCTTAACGTAAAAGAAAGCATCGTAACTGAAAATAAAACAAAAGCCGCTTTAAAATAGCTATGCCATTTAGGGAAGTGGTGTTTTTTTTGTAATTGCCTTTCGTTTTGCAAATGAATAACATACACATCAAATAGCTCTGTATTTTCAAGTACTTTCTCAACGATGCCTTGTTGGAAAAAAGATTGTGATAAAAATTGTGTTGATTTACCAATAAAAATAGTGCCTATACCCTTTTCTTTAGCAAAATGAATAATGGCTTCGGCTACATCTAAGCTAGGAATCACCATCGTGCTCGCACCTAACAATTGGGCTTGATGCATATTTTTTTCGATAATGGTTATTTCATCTTTAGATAAATAATAGTGCTCTTTACTCTCTACATACAACACTGTCCAAGTAGATTTACTTCTTACGGCATATTGCTTTGCCAAACGAATTAATTTTGCAGCACTTTCTCCAGGGGCAATGCAAACTAAGATTTGATTGACGTTTCTTTTTTTACCTTTTTTTAAAAAACGTGAATAGAGATCTTTTTCTGCTTCTACCTGTTCTGCCACTCTGCGTAAAGCGATTTCTCTTAATGCGACTAAGTTTTCTATTTTAAAAAAGTTCTGTGCTGCTTGTTTTTGATTTAACTCTCCCAAATAAACTTTTCCTTCACTTAAACGTTCTAAAATAACCTCCGAAGGAATATCCACTAAAACAATTTCATCTGCCTCATCAAATATGACATCAGGAATGGTTTCTCTTACTTTAATGCCGGTGATTTGCGCCACAATATCGTTTAAACTCTCTAAATGCTGTACATTAAGCGTCGTGTAAACATCGATACCGTGATCTAATAGTTCGAGTACATCTTGCCATCTCTTAGGATGACGAGAACCTACCATATTAGAATGTGCTAGTTCATCGATTAAAATAATAGCCGGATCACGTTTAAGCGCTTCATCTATATCAAATTCATAAAAAGTGATATTTTGTCTTACCTGTTCTTTTAAAGGCAACGAAGGTAATCCTTCTGATTGTTTAATCGTTTCTATTCGGCCATGCGTTTCAAGCACGCCAATCATCACATCAATGTCATCTTGTAATTTTTGTTGTGCAGCAGAAAGCATTGCAAATGTTTTTCCTACACCTGCACAAGCTCCAAAAAAGATTTTTAACTTTCCCTTAGATTTAGGCTCATCTGCTTTTATTTTGTTTAAAATTTCTTCTGGCGAGGGGCGATTATCATCCATTTTTTGCCTTTGCTCTTAATTTGAATAAATGAGTAAATTTAATTTAACGACATTTACTCGAGGTTGTCCCATAAAACCAAATTGTCTACCCTCAGTAGACAAATGAATATAATCTTCTAAAATACCTCGATACCGACCTGTTTCTCTAGATACTCTATCAAGCTGAATCATTGCAGATTCTACGCTGATATGAGGATCAAGACCACTTGCTGAAGGGGAAATAAAATCTGCCGGAAAATCTGAGGGAGAAAAAATATAAGGTAAGCCATGTTTTTTTTGCAAAAGATTATATTCATCAATTCTTTTTGCTTGCTGCTCCTTTGTTGGCCTGCCCCAAAAATATTTGGCTTCTGTAAAATTTTGACCTAAAACAGAAGAGCCTACTACATTCTTTTGATACTCTACTAAATTATATTTTTGGTTTTTATGCATAAGATATTTATCAAAGATATAAATACCAAACGGATAAATACCACCTAGCATAACAGTAAACATTGTCATTAATAAAAAAGCTTGGAGCAATTTTTTTATTTTTAAAGCCATTGCATTATCCAATCTATTATTTTAATCCCAATAAAAGGTGTGATAACGCCACCCAGACCAAAAACCATTAAATTTTTTAATAATAAAACTTCTGCTTTTTTCCCCTCTAATTTAACGCCTTTAAGGGCTAATGGAATTAAAAATACGATAATTAATGCATTAAATATAACAGCTGATAATATGGCACTTTGCGCTGAAGATAACTGTAATATATTCAATTTTTCAATGCCAGGGATAAGCCCTGTAAACACAACTGGCAAGATGACAAAATATTTTACGATATCATTTGATAAACTAAATGTTGTGAGTGTGCCTCGAGTCATTAATAATTGTCGTCCAATTTTTATCACCTCTATCAATTTTGTGGGATTTGAATCTAAATCAATCATATTAGC
>CAYSTH010000106.1:0-7490 GCA_964433995.1 uncultured Francisellaceae bacterium
GAAATCCTGATTCCCCAAATGCCTGCTATTAACGGCACCAGAATAAACGGTGTCCAAAAGTTATAGGCTAACAATAAAATATCTAAAGCACTTTTTGTTGAAATAGCAAATACTGCTCCTAAAATGCCTGTGAGCAAGGTCACGATTCGAGATAATTTTAACTCCATATGGTTTTTTAAATTCATTTGTCGTTTAGCCAAAATAGGTTTGATCACATCGTGAGTGGCAGATATAGCAGCTGAATTTAAAAATGAATCCGCTGAAGACATCACAACTGCCATCATCCCTGCAATCGCTAAGCCTTTTAAGCCTACCGGCATCACCGTATTAATCACATAGGGTAATGCTAAATTAGGATCAAGATCGGGTTTAAGTGTTAAGGCAATTAACCCAATTATGCCCACCAAAACAAAAAAAGGTATGGATAATAACCCACTCCATAATGTCCCTTTTGCTGTTTCTTTAAAATCTCGACCAATTAACAATCGTTGTACATAGGGTGGCACCAACGTTTCACCAAAAAAGAAATTTAAAAATAAACCTATTAATGCTATGCCAGAAATACTACCTAAGAAACTAACATGATCCATTGGTACAGATGAGATAATATGCGAAAAACCACCTGCTTGTTTTAAGCCTAAAATAAAGACAATTGGCAACGCGATAATTAATACCACAAAATGTATTACATCATTGGTGACAACCGATTTTAAGCCCCCTAAAGTAGAATATGTGACCACAATCGCAGTGCCTATCAACACACCCACGACTGGTGTGATACCTAGCAAAACATTGAGTACATAACCAAATGCTGCAAATTGCGCACCTGCAATGCCTGCAGCCACCCCAGTTGCCGCAATGCCTGTAAAAATTTTGGCATATTGGCCATATAACTGCCCCATTATATCGCCTACCGATCTGGCTTCTTTAAACGGTGTCATTCGAGGGGCTATTAATGTTGCGACTAATATTTCTTTTAAACTAAATCCCCATAATGCCACCACATACACTAATCCCATGGTAAATACTTTTTCGGCTAAACCATTGGTAAACCCCCCGCCTATAAACGATGCGGACAAGGTCGCAAAAATAATAGGTGCAGTATAGTTTCGATTGCCCGTAGAATAATCGTCGAAGTTTTTTACTTTTCGACTAACAAAAATACCCACACATAATATCAACAAAAAATAACCAATGATGATTGCGTAATCGAGCATATTATTTTTTCCTGATTAAATAATTTTTGACATAGTTAGTATATTTTGTTCAACTAGACTTTGCCGTTATTTCTGAAATTATAAGTAAGTTTTTAAGTTTACTTATTTAATATTCAACTAACTGCCGTTATTAAAAAAGTAATAACGTTAATAATGTTGTTGATTATAAATATAAATATAAACAAGGAGTGCAACTGTGCGCACATTAACTTCCACTGAATTAACTCAAACCAATGGTGGTGGCAATTTAACATTGGAACTTACCTTTGATAGCTTCAAAAATACATTTCTTGAACCTGGTTTAGCGGGTGCTGCTGCCTGTATAGTGTTTAAATTTCTGACTGACAAGTCTTTCTCTGGAACAACAACATTAGTTTCCGCAGCTACTGCTATTGTTGGTTATAACGTTTATCGTGTAGCAGATATATTTACACTCAATTAACATTTACTATTTACCATTAAATCAAGGATTGAATTTATGCGTACACTCACTCTTTCTGAATCAGTCAGCACAAATGGCGGTTTGACTTTTGACAGAACATTTTTTAAAGAAAATATTCTTAAGCCTGTAACAGGTGGCGCTGCTGCTGGTGTGGCTTTGGGGTTTGTGCTTGGGCAAACTAATTTAGGAAGGTTTGCTTTAGCTTATGGTGCTGCAGCTGTCGCCTACAAATTAACCACTTCTTTACTTAGCGAAGTTGTATAACTTTTGTTAATCAAAAATCTATTTTATTTATAACTAAACGGAGATTATCAATGCGCAATTTAACAACAACTGAAGTAACACAAACAAATG
The DNA here is from genome assembly GCA_964433995.1 of uncultured Francisellaceae bacterium. Lineage (GTDB taxonomy): Bacteria > Pseudomonadota > Gammaproteobacteria > Berkiellales > Berkiellaceae > CADEEZ01. The sequence goes on from CAYSTH010000106.1 coordinate 2,014, forward strand.
GCGGTTTTGGTCTTTGCACTTTTATGGGTAACTGCCCTTATGCAAATACCATTGGTTGGGCTGTTTTAGGAATGGCCGCTGGTGCGACGTACAGCCATGGTTTCTTAAAAAACGCTAAACTTTTGCAATGGACTCTAGGCTCAGGCGTAGTAGGCGCAGCCATTAGTCTAGGCACAAATTACCTTACTGGTACCGAAAATAATACTGCTTCTTAAGTTGTTGTATTAAAGGCTATACGTTGTACAACCAATCTAAGCTCTATAGCGCTTAGATTGGTTGCAATTTTCTTTATGCATAAAAATATAAGGAACTTTTACCATGCGTATCATTACACAAAAAGAACAAAATAATATTCATGGCGGCGTAGGTACACCCCCTGGCCCGATTGCGTTTGGAGGGGTTATTCTCATATTAGCTGGCATGTATTACTTAGTGGACAGCGATACGCATCCTAGTAACACGAGTTATGTTAATAATGTTAGCTGTTATGTAAATGGTTTTTTTAACCTGTCCAAATAAATCAAGGTGACTAATATACAATTGTAACTCCCCTTGAAAATGGATAGCATAGCCTCCATATTCGACTTATGGTATAATAACGTTAGTTAAACAAATGGAGGCTTAATCTATATGGCCAATCAATTTAACCAATACAGCTCTTCTGCGGTTGTACGCACTCAAGAATCTGTTTTGGCGACCAATACGGTTATCCGTAACACTTATATTTTACTATCATTGACACTGTTATTTAGTGCAGCTACTGCTGCCTTTGCTGTTGTCACAAATGCACCTAATTTAGGTTTATTAACTTTGATTGGTTATTTCGGGTTACTCTTCGCTACTCAAGCCACTCGGAATTCTGGCTTAGGTATCTTTTTTGTGTTTGCTCTAACAGGCTTTATGGGATACACCCTAGGTCCATTGTTAAATGCTTTCTTGCAGATGCAAAACGGCTCTCAACTCATTATGACGGCCTTAGGCGGCACAGGTGTTATCTTTTTAGCCCTATCTGCCTACGCCCTGACGACACGTACTGACTTTAGCTACATGGGCGGCTTTATGATGGCAGCCTCGCTAGTATTGCTAGTCGGTATCGTCGCAAATATTTTCTTAAAAATAGCGATGCTACAACTTATTATTGCTGGCGGTTTCATGGTGTTTGCTTCTGCCATGATTCTGTATGAAACCAGTAACATTATTCACGGTGGCGAACGTAATTACATTATGGCAACTGTGTCACTTTATCTGGCTATTTATAACTTATTTATTTCTTTGCTACAGATTTTATCTTTCTTTAGCAACAGAGATTAAGTTAAAGCTTAATAATAAAAAAGGCGGGTTATCCCGCCTTTTTTATTTCTGTCATACAACACCCTACTCTCAAAAACAATGCATTGCACTTATGTTGAGCGCCCAAAATACACCTTACATCGAATTTAACTAGGTAACTGCCCATGTATTAAATATAATTTTATTCATTTTATTTAATAAATAAAGGTGTCTTAAAGATGGATTCAACTTTATTCTCATTTTCGTTTAATAACCAAGTAACCTATGTATCTACACCCAAATCCTCGGATCCCAGACGCCCTGAAATTGTGAAAGCGATTAGATCAAATAATGTTGAAGCATTAAAAGAACTTCTTATCAATTACAAAGAAATTAATCTTCTCGATCAAAACAATGACACACCACTTATGGTGGCAGCTCAAACACCTTACCCCCATATGATTGATTTATTAATAGCTCATGGTGCAAACCCAAATACTGCAAATTCTTATGATGGCACCCCACTTACTTTTGCCATTGCATATAAATGTCTCCCCGTCATAGAAGCTTTATTAAAAGCTGGTGCCCACGTCAATCTCAAACATAATTTATTTAAAATAAATATTCTTAAAGATGCGGTAAAAACAGCTGATCCAAATATTATTTGTGCCATTATAAAAAAGGGTGCAATAGTAGATTATGCCTTTTATCTCAAAATGCAAAAGAAAGCATTTAAACAACCGAATATTTTCCAACCCGTAATAGAATTACTTTTAACCAATGAACAGATTGCTGCTCAAGCAAATGCGGCTAAAAATCGTGTTGCCAAACTTTATGCAGATGAACTCAAACCTGGTAATATTCAATTTGGCCCTTTAGAAAAAGATTTATATACTCAACAGTTACAATGGATTGCAAAATTTGCATTAAGACATCCTAATAGCTGCCATTTCTATGAAGAAAATGATGAGTTAATTGTTCAGATAAAAGAATTAAAAATTAATTTGACGCATTTATTATCTCAATCTAATTTAAGCCATGTTTCTTTAAGCCAAAAAGACAGTATTTTGTTTATTAAAACATGCACACTCTCTCAAAAACAACAAAATATCATCACAGCTCAATTACCCGCTAACTTTACCTTGCCTAAAAAAGAACTTACACCTGCAGAAAAATTATGTGTGAATGATTATACTCAAGATGATCATAAAAGCATTAATTCTATTTTGCATGCCAATCCACCTGAGGGCGAAAAAAACTTACCCAATTTTTATTGCAATAACTTTTTAAAAATGATGTTTATTGCTTCGGGCTTGAACAAAATTACTCCCTCATGGACTCGCAATCTTGAAGATCTCACCCCTCAAACAGTAACATATAGAGGTGAAAAACATATTCATGCTGATGAAATTAATCAGAGAATAGAAAAATTAAATGCTAATCTAAGTGACATTATTCAAAAACAACCCGGTTTTGCAAGCACTTCAACCAATTTAGACGTTTCTAAAAAATTTGATGGGAAACTTTGTCGTATTGAATATGATAAAATCTATGGCAAAAACATACAACTCTTATCAGCCCATGAAAATGAAGAAGAATATTTGCAATTACCAGGTTTTATTCACCTCTTATCACATAGTGAAGAGAGTGAAAGTCATGTTTTTAAAGCCCAATGCCTCACCCCTCTTTTTACCTCATACCGTTCGGTACAACATGAACATGAATTTTCTATACTGAAAACTTTTGCCTCTGCTAGCGCCATTCCAAATGATGTTGCAGAAAAAGAACACTTGCCTTTATTTTTAGAAGGTTTATTACCGCAATGCCAATTTGTTTTTACACACTTTTTGTCAAAAGATTATACTGATACCAGTTACATAGGAGATTGGGAACATATCACTTATTTTGGAAAAACGCTTCCCAGGCCTAACCATAACATGCCACATGTTATGCGTGTCGCACAATTAGTGCCACTCGTAGCACAATTTTTAACGGCGCATGGTTATTGTAAATTTACCCAGAGAGAAATTAATATTGTTCAATTAACTGCATTATTTTCTGTTGTTGGCAGACAAAATGAAATTGGCTTCAAAGACATGAAAGCCGATAATTCAGGATACAAATTATTTAAACAAGAATCAGGAAATCAATTTGCTTGTTATGTGAATCATACTCGATTTTTGAATATGCCCTCTGAAGAAATTAAGTTATATTCTCATAATATTATGAAAATGGGTGAACCAGGCGAAAATCACCCCACTGCAGTTTTATTAGCTCTTGCTCACAAACTTGATTTATTGCGATGCTACGAACCTGATAGAGTAAAAAACGATATTATCAATGTATTAGAGTTGTATATAGCAGATCATGCTGATATCGAAAAATTGATGGACTATGCTGAAAGCTTATTACATGCCACAGGAAATAGAGTGATGTATGGTAAAGAGATAACCGATAATTACAATGATGATTTATTTTATGCTGTGAGCACAAACGTTAAAACTTGTTATCGGGCTATCAGCAGTGTCCCTATGCCAACACCTAATGCAAAAATAACAAATACTGCAGAAAAAAGAAAAGGTGAAGATATAAATGAGGCTGAGCAACCACAAACTAAAAAACAAAATATCACTGATGAAAATATAGTTATGCAGGTAGAGCATAAAAAAAATAGTGGGAATTTGTTAAAAAATCCATAAAAATTTGAGATACATACCCCACCTTCCGTTGCTTATCGCAACGCCAGATGGGACCAGCAAAGTTTGTAACTATGGCAAAATTTTATCGCTTAAATTCCACCATCTATCCTAAATAGCTTTCAATTTTGTCTAGCCCTGTTAACATAAGTCAATTAGCTGATTACACTAATATTGGAGTTAGTCATGATTTTGTCAGTTTATCGATTTTTTAAAAAAGGTGCTTTGAAAGTCTTCGGCATACCGCTTATTAATAAATTCTTAGGCTTTTTTCTATTTCAACAATTGTTAAACACCATCCCTTCTATTAAAAATGTATTTCTGGCCATGTCTATTGCCAATATAGCTACCAAATTATTAGATAATCATTTTTTACAAAAAATTCGTTTGTTTTTAAAGCAAAATTTTCTTGCTGTAGTAAAATTAGCACCTTTATTTTTAGCACTATCTTATGGTTTAAGTGATTTAATTCCACTAAACAGTATGTTTTCTATTTTCGCCTATCAATTTGGCTATGGGTTATTCGCTAGTGAACTTGAGGGCATACCAAAATATTTCGCTATGTTTATATTTGCACCTCTCTACTCTTTAGTGGCACATAAACTTCATCCTTGGATAGACAACGCCATAGAATATCAACCCGATTTAAAAATTGAAGAATTAGATACGTTTAATAATGGAATAGCGTTAGATTTAAATAAAGTACACACTTACTTTAAACGAACATGTGAAGCAAACAATATTGATGGGGCAAAATTACATATTACCCCAAGTGGATTTTCAAATGCTTATGCTATAGGATTATTCAATAATTACAGCTCTGTTTGTATTTCCATAGGGTTTCTAAACGACATTATTCTACATAATCAGGATAACCCCAAAAAAGCATATAAACAAATTAATGCTGTTTTATCACATGAAATAGGTCATATTTTAAATTATCATTTCTTGAAAAGGCTTGTCTACTCTATGTTGTTTATCCCTTTTATTAATTTAGTTTCTATCCAGATAGGAGAAGGAGAAACTAAAATTAATAAACATATAGAAGGTCTCGTCAATGGTGCTTTATGCCAAAAACAAGAGTATGAAGCCGACTCTCATGCTACAAAAATGGGACATGCAAAAGAACTAACAGAAGCATTAAAAATTATAAATGGCAAACTGACACCTGCTCAGTTAAACAGCGATGCACCATTAACTTGTTTATATAACAAATTCAAACTGGCTCTCTTAGAGGGAAATCAATTTTATAGTATGATAACAGAATGGAAATCCACACACCCTACTACTTACAATAGAATCGCAAATTTGAAATCAGGTAATAATAAAACACCAGATAATAAAAATAATGCACAAAATCCATTAAGCATTTTGGTCTCTGATACGCCATATCAAGATAACCCGTTTGATGAAGATTATGTGCCCAGAAAAAATAAAAAATAAATTTCTAATACCGGGCGCATAAGCGCCCACACTGTTTAAAAAGACCCACCTTTAAATGCAAAATCAAGC
>CAYSTH010000107.1:0-7427 GCA_964433995.1 uncultured Francisellaceae bacterium
CGTTTATTTTTAACAGGGGCTTGTTTATGTTGCTCGACAGCAGCAGGCGCATGCACAGCGGAAGATTCTGGTTGCTGCTGTTGACTATATTGTCTAGCTGCTTCAGCTAATTGTGCTTTTTGCTCAGCCGGTAGGCTATTCAGTGCTTCAGCCAGTTTAGGATCTTTTAGATCAGGTAATTGCGTGCTATTAGGTATTCCTGGCATTGTTGGGGAGGGGGCAGGAGGCGTTGCTCTGACTAAAGGCGCTGCTTGAACAGAGCTTTGTTGAGTTGTACTACTGCCACCAGTGGAACCGATAACGGCAGCATTGGTATAATGACTCCATATGCTGGCCGAAGCTGTTAAGCTAATTAAGCTCAAATATTTTAGTACGCTTAAGCGAAAACTGAGCATTAACTTACCCCTTTACGTGCAAGAAATTGTGCAATACCGATGCCTTTTGGCGATTCTAATGTATCGACACGAACAATTAACATTGTCACAGTGATTTCAGATTTTTTGAGTTCACTAGAGCTTTGATAAGTGACTAACAATGGCAGTTGTACTTGCCAAGCATATTTGTCCATCGAGGTAGCAACGGCTTCTCTTAAAATAACAGGTGCCTTAAGTGGCACAGCTGAGACAATTAATAATTTTTCTTTAACATCGACCAAAGTATTCTCGGCTTGAAGTGCTTCAATATAATGCTGATAGCCTTGAGCGGTAAAATAGGAACGTAAATTTTGAATCTGTGTTTCCATGCGATTAAAGTCGAAGTTATAGCAAGAAGTGGCAGCTTCGGTTGCCCATTGTAATAAAGGTTGGGTAGATAAATTGGGCTCTTTTAAAGGAACCATCTCTACTAATCTGGTGGTGCCATCTGTACTGCTAAATGTCGCAAATTGTTGCGCGACGGGTTTATAAATTAATTGCAATATATTAAGCCCTAAACTGATAATGCAAATTAATAAGGTAACTAAAAATAAAAACATGAACCTAGGAAAGTTATCACGATAAAACTTAGTTTGAATTTGTACCGTCATTAATTCTTCAGGCGCACGTGCATTTTTTATCCCTTCTTTAATAGAAGAGTAAGCTTCAGTTGCTTTACCGGTCACGGAAGCCGTGGCACTTTTAGCTTTTGAGGTATCTGCTTTTTTGTCATCAACTGGCATAATATTTTTCGTTATTTATAAGTTAATCAATTAAGTACAGGATATACTGTAAATACCCTAAAATAACATAGCATAGTATAGCAATGAATATGCACGTATACATATAAAATATACACTACTATCAATTTAACATGTAATAAAAGACTGTTAATACAATCAGCCGCAAATCTATTAACCAAAAATGTTTGCCAAGGGCGTAGTAGGGGGGTTGAGAGGGGTTATCCTCTGCAAGTTACCGTCAGTAGAAGAGGTATAATAATTCGGGAAGTGTCTGAATATTTTTTGTGTAATCGCGCCCAATAAAAGCAACAAAGTGATCACGGCCAAAACCGTATTCATTCTGATCATTTTTCGATAATTATTGCGACAATAATACCCGTGGAAATATTGACCTTCTTCAGCGGCACCCAAATCATCGGTTGTGATAAGTAAGTTTTTAGGGGCTTCTTTTTTTGCCATTTTTAACCTTCCGTCACAATCATTTGTGCAATACCTAAGCCAGATGTATTTTGTAGCGGATTCATTCGAATCACTTTAACAGAGACAATCCAGTTGTAGCCTTCAAATTTTGTTTTCACGCCACCTAAAAGAGCCACTTTCATGGGAACTTTCACATCCCAAAAATAAGTACCAGAAGCGAGTTGTCCTTCATTTTCTATGATGACATCTGTAATCGTGCCTGAGAATAATAATTTTTCTTGTTTTACTCTGTTTAAGTTAAGAGACTGTTTTATAGCAGCTAAAAATTCTTGATGCCCTCTCACCGTGAAATAGGGGCGAGCATTTTGAAATGCCTGGCGATAATTAACAAAATTATAGTTATAACAAGTTTCCAGTGCTTCTACTACCCAACGCATGAGTTGTTCATCAGAAACATTTTTTTGGCTTACCGGTGTTAATTCTAATATTTCACCCGTTGCTGTCGTAGCAAAATAAATAGGGTGTGCTCTGTCTTTATAAAATAAAATATTCAGCGTAATTAATATAGCCATCAAAATAATCAACAGAAAAAAGCACAACATGCTTTTTCTATAACTAGAATAGTAAAAGGCATCACGCTGCAAAACAGCTTCAAGTGCGCCACTGAATTCTGATTGACTCATGATATCCCTAATAATTTAATATCGGTTGCCTTTTTGCCACCATGGGTTTGCCGTTTTTAAATTTCCAGCTAAAAAAGTTCTTAGCCAACGAAGAAAAACAGGCACGGTAAATCCAAATTTCTCAATCGTACCAAAAAATGCCATTGTGCAAACAGCTAATAAAAATGTCCATAATCTTATGTGTAATAAAAACAGCAAAAGAGGAAAGGTCGCATAAGCATCGATAACGAAAAATTTGGCTCGTCTCGCTGAGTCTCGCCAGTGTGCAGATTCTGGATTACGCATTATGAAGCCACTCCTGCATCACGATCGGCATTTTTACTACCGGCTTGAATGAGCTTAAAAATTCTTTCGTTTATCATGCCAGCTTTAAATTTTTTCTCAGCATCGGCTAACATGGTTTGGCCACGTTCTTTCAATAATATACGCGTTTGTTGGGCGAGATTTTCAACGGGCACACCCACTAAAATATCTCTGACCTCTTCGTTAAAGGCCAAATATTCTCTTAGTGCAACACGTTTGCCATCGGGGGAGGGCACCAGTTTTTGCCATACACACAATCTTAAGGTTTCTAAAATATCTAATGCACGACCATGACGTTCTTCAGAAGGGAAAGTAGAAACCATTCTTCTCACGCAATCGGCCACACCATTACTATGTAAAGTGGTATAAACAGGATGCCCTGTTAAGGCAGCATCGATGACAGCGGCAATGGTTTCAGCATCTCTTGCCTCACCAACTAAAATAAGGCCTGGTTTACGTCTTAGCGCATTTCTCACACCCGCTGCAAAAGTGGGTAAATGTCTTGGTATCTCAGATTGCGCAACAATAGAAGAAGGGCACTCTACCGTATCATAAACAAATTCAATAGGGGCTTCATAGGTAAGCACCTTACGATTCGATTCGGGCTGCTGAATTAAATATTTGATAATAGAAGCAAGTAAAGTACTTTTACCAGAGCCTGTGGAGCCGGTAATCACCACGGTACCTTGCATAGGAGCCATCGAATCGATAATGATTTGATCCAAGCTCAAAGATTCTAGATCGGGTGGTTCTGCTGGAATGGTTCGGCAAGTAATTTGAATAGCGTCATGGCCTTCTACCTGGCAGCCAGTACCATTTACCCTGAAACGAAAGCGAGTGGCTCTATCGGGACGAATTTCGTAGTGCGTATCAACATCTGAACCAGATGCAATTTGAGTGGTACCATTTGGGCCATATATGGCATTGAGCATATCAGCGACTTCTGCTGAAGATATTTTTCGAGAAGTCACAGGGTAAAGCCTGCCATGAATTTCCGCTAACACGGGGTTGCCCGTTTGGATGGTAATATCCGAAGCATCAATTTTTGAGCAATGTAACAATAACCTATCGAGTTCTTTAGGGGTAAAACGGATAGGTTCATCAGAAATTAATAATTCTTTTTTGACTATTCGTGAACCACCACCGCCACCAGTTGTTGTATCAGGATTATTCATGAGGGCAATCCTCCGCTATATTTAGCGCAGTTAACAACTTGCTCTTAGGTGAAAATTTGCTAGGCGATTTGGGTATTTCATCGTTACATTTGTCGCCAGTGTACTCTTTGGGTTCATAAATTTTAGGAGGTGTTTCCCATGTGTTAAGATCTTCAGCTTTTTCTTTCATCACTGAGGTAATCGGATCCCATTTTGCCCCATCTGTTTCAAAGCAAGGCAGAGCCGTAATACGTAGAATTCTATCGTTGATAGCCATTTCATCGCAGTTTCCGGTAATACCCATTTCAGTTCGTGCGACAAAAGGCGCGCTAACCATACCTTGAGCTAATAAAGTGCGGTATCTAACCATTCCCTGATAGTCGCGCTTAATACGACCTAAATTTTCTTGAAAAATAGTATTTGCTTGTTGTATGCCAGATTCCCAACCTTCGGAAACATATTTATCCCACACACGCTGTTCATTATCGTCTTTAGGCAATAAAGAAGGATCGGGCAATTCAGGCTTGGGGTAATTCATCCAGAGGTATTCGCGCCAATGAGGCGCAGTAGTTACAAATCTGGCTTGAGATAAAATAACGTATTGTCTGTCTGATAAACGAATCGTGTCTGGGCTACCTTGATCTAACGTATCTCTTCCTTCGATTAAGACAGGGGAAAGCACATTATCATCAAGTAACATGGCATTAAAATTAAAAATACGTTCAAGATACCTGCCATCTTGTTTTAATTCAGCATTAATTTGGTTGGCTCGGTGAGCAAGACCCCCTCTGGCACCAACAGAAAGAGCAGTATCTCGAATGGCTACATAGCGTAAACCCGTTAATCCTGCGCCTTTTGTATCTCCTCTAGAAAGAGATCTGAGCGATGACAAAGTAGTGGTGTCTCTATTGGGAGCATTGCTACTGGAGCAAGCAACCAGGCTAGTAGCAAAAAGCCCTATCAAGACAGATTTTAAAACTGGTTTTAGCATGCTCGTGTCACTTAGCTTTAGAAATATTATTGTTAATCATAGAATAACATAGCGTTATTAGGCTAGGTTACGCTGTATCTTAATTCAATTATCCTTGTAGTTGGGTAAACAACAATATTCGCACGTTTACCTGCTTGCAGTCCTGCACTTTTTATGGCATCGGCAACAACCATTTGTTTACCTGTTACAGAAACAATAATGGCAACAGGTGGCTCATTACCGAGAACTTTGACTTTATATTGGGTATAGCTGGCAAGTTTTTGCAGCAAAGGCTCTATAGGGCCAGACCAATCCAAATTAATAGTACCACCCATACCACCAGCATTTGTCACAAGTGGGACAGTATTGATAGCATGACTTTGGTAAGGTTCCTGAGTTTCAGCCAAAGAGAGTAAAGATTGCTCAATACTGTTTGCTGTCACTTCCAATTGAGGCCTGATGCTATTTTCTTCAGCAATTTTGGGATCTTGCCCATATACTTTTTGATTATTGGCACACCCTGTTAATACAATACTGGTTAACAGGGAGAAGAAAGTCAGTAAGGTTAACCAAACGAAATGTTTTTTCATGCTCATATTTATTCCAGTGCTTGCCTTTAAAACAGGATAGTAAAAAACTAAACTTTTTGTCAAAGTCCTTGTCTTAAATTATGAAGCGAATACATACAGCAGTCCAGGTTTGACCTAAAACCAAACACCAGAGACTGTTTATGTACTCAGTTAAAAATTAAAGTTATAGTAATACATTATTAGTATCAAGAGAACACATAAAGTATGACAGGATCTATAAACGAAGAGATGGGATTGGTTGCTAAAGCGTTGGGCTGCAATTTTACCCTTCGTGATCAGCCTATTAATTACGATCAAGTATTCAGTGAAACAGGATTGTTACCTGCTATGGCACGTAGAGCTGATCAATTGAGCTCTTTTTGTTTAGGGTATGGGATTGGGGTTAGCTTTGAAGAAGTACAAGGCGCTATGCTGGGTGTAAGAGTGAAATTTGACGAAGCAACGCCTCGTTCTTTAAGTTTATTGTGTTTAACCGATGTATTAATAGAATTAATACATGCAGGCCCTTCTCGGGCTGCAACACCTTTAGATGATTTAATGTACGATTAAGGGTAGACATAGATGGCTGGTGAAAGTGGAGATGGCAAGGGTGATGGCGGTGGAATGACCCTGTTATGGGCAGTCTTCGCTATCATGGTCGTTATTTTTATCGTGTGGTTCTTTTTAAAAGAACAATTGATATGGTTATTCTTGAAAATACGTATGTATGAATTAATGCTGGTTGGATTGTTTGTCAATCAAGACAAAGTAAACAACGGCGTTATTTGGTTAAACGGCGCCATACCAGATGATTTACTTCACAATCCGGCCTTATTTGGCAGCATCAGTGAAATGGTTGGTCAATACTATATGTATCCCAGCGTTTTCCTTATTTTAGTGATGGCCATTTTTGTGTTTAAAAATCACAAATTTATGCGATATGTGAGAGCCCATAACATGGAAACATTAATGGCACAAGAACAAAAAAATTGGCCTCAAATTTCGCCAGTGGTAAATTTAGATTTAATGGCAATGGATGTGAATAAAGGCCCTTGGGCAATGGCCATGAATCCTTTACAATTTTGCAAAGCCTATAAACTGGTAGATGTAGAGATGGTAGGCGATATAAAAGCCAGCTGGCGAGCCGAAGGGAAAATACAAGCGACTGTAGTTGAAGACAGAGCAAATAGAGTATTTTCGCAGCAATTAGGGCCATTATGGGAAGGGCCAGATAAGTTGCCACCACATATAAAAGCGTTGTTTGCGGTATTTGTTGCCAGAGCAGAGCATGAGCCTGAAGTCGCGCGTAATTATCTAAAAAAACTGGCTATTTCTGCTGCAAAAGGTCAAATTGATTACTCTGAAACAGAAGATCTGCTTAAAAAATATTACCCTAAATCTAAACCAACGCATTTAATTGAAAAACGGCATGCTTATGTTTCTACCGTGATGACCTCCATGCTAGAAGTGGCCAGAACAGATGGGGTATTGGCATCGGCCGATTTTTTATGGTTAAAACCCGTTGATAGACGTATGTGGCAAACATTGAATAACGTGGGTCGTTCTGTAGCGCCCTGTGAAGTAGCGGGTATTTATGCCCATTGGTTAGTTGAAAAACAATTGCTTAGGCCGATTGCTGTGCCAATGGTAGAGCAAGCCACCAAAGCTTTAGTATATGCAATGAGTTTAACCGTATATGTGCCAGACGAAGATGAAAATGTGGCGGCACTGGGTTCAAAAGTGAATTAATGAAGTAGGCTAAAGAATATGGCAGATAAATTCAGAGGGCTGGACGAGCGCCACGAGCATGGCGCGAGTGAGATGGCGCGGGATACGCGAACCCTTGGGGAGCGTATTGCCGAGTTTCTTGCTAACCCACTCTATGGTGTCATTATTTTAGGTACAGCGGCTGCGTGTATTTTTTACGAACCTATGCTTGCCGATGTCATGCTAATTTTGAGCTTCTTTTTATTTTTATTTTCTATTACACGTAAAGCGACCCTTCCTTGCAAAATGCCCTTGGCTTCAGGTGAACCTGACTATAACGATTGTATTCCGGGTACCACAAAACCCAGAAAAGCCAATGGGATTACCTTTTTTGGTAATGAAAAAAATACGAATAAAGAGATTTGGTTCACCAATGATGACATGAGAACGCACTGTCTTATTTTT
>CAYSTH010000108.1:0-7263 GCA_964433995.1 uncultured Francisellaceae bacterium
AATTCAATCTATTTTTGTTCAAATGATAGATAAAGATCGACATCAAATAGTTTCTGACTTTATCAAAGCTAGTATTACCTTTTCCGGAAAAAAAGGGTTTTTATTAGGATTTAATTTATTAAAATCTACGCTAGACTGTCATTTCCTTTTTGTAGAAAATTACCTTATTTTTATTTTAAAAATCTGTGCTAAGCAAGGATACCTTGACATAATAGAAGAATTGATTCCCGAAATAAGACGTCGAGCAGATATCCATATCATCGGTGAATTATTTTATATTGCGGCAAAAAACAATCAGAGTGAAATCATTAAACATTTACTCGAACACTATAGTCATTATATTCTTAATCAAGATTTCAATGATGGTTTAAATGTAGCAGTACGACATCAGAATATAACTATTGCTGCCATTATTTTAAAAAAATGTTACGAAAAAATCAGCGATGATGAAAAGAAAACTTCTCTGCTTCAGGCCATTCATACTGGCAATATCGATTGTTTAAATGTATTGCTATCAAAAGAAGACATAGAAAAACTTGTTTCTCAACTTGCTCACGAAATATTTATCATCATTGAACAAAAAATGATACACCAACCTACACTCTATCAACCCATTTTTGATAGATTAATCTGTTTTCCTGAAGTTGCGCTTGTTGCCACAAATTTTAAAAGTCGAACACAAGGGTTATTTAATTTAAGTGCACCCGAACATCTTGCTACAGGGCCTGCTAATAAAGATTTATTTACTAGAGAGCTTGAGTGGATTGTTAAATACACACTAAGAACCCCTAGGAAAAACATCTTTTCCATAGAAAAAGATGATATTCATGTATTAATAGAAAATCAGCCTATCAATTTATCACAGTTAATTGAACAATCTGAATTAGAACATATTTTTCTAAATGAAGAAGATAGTCAGTGTTTTTTCAAAATCAAAAAGTTAACCCAAGAAGAATTTGATGATATTCAAGCTCCTCTACCACCAGAATACATATTAAAAGATTATGTTTTAACAGATGCTGAAAGATTTTCGATTTATGATTATAGTAATTTTACACATGAGAAAATCAATGGTGCCATATACAAAAAACCTGATACGGAATTAAACTCTTCTGAAAAAATCTTTATCCTCTTTCTTCAGACTATATTCTTGGCATCTGGCTTAAACAAGATTTCCCCTAAATGGATAAGAGAAAAAGGAAATGATGCACCGGGGGTTAGTACTTATCGTGGAGAAAGGCACATCACCGCCTGTGAATTAAATCAAAGAATACTAAACCTAAAACAAAATGCCAATGGAGTCATTCAACGTAGCTTAGGATTTACAAGCACATCCATGCATCTTGAAGTTGCTAATCAATTTGAAGCTGGCTTAAGCAGAATTGAATTTGAAGATTCTTACGGAAAAAATATTCAACCTATTGCATTATTACCTCAAGAAGCTGAATATCTACAACTTCCTACTCACATATGCTTCACCGATGTTAAAAAAGAAGAATCTTTGCATGTTTTTAAAGCAAAAGTAGTCACACCATTATATAATAAACATCGTTCCTTAAAACAAGAAAACAGATTTAAAAAGCTTTTGCACTCCACTCAATCTGCCTCTCTTTTAGAACATAACCCTTTTGATAAGTTACCTTATCCTCAATTAGCTGATATGTTGGATATTTGTCAGTATGTTTATGATAATTATTTATCAAAATCTTTTATAGACGCCTGGTTTAAACTCGATTGGGAGTTGCAGACTATCTATGGCGTTATTAATAGACCCAACCATGGATTACCGCATGTAATAAGAGTCGCAAAATTAGTTTCTGAACTTGGTCCTTGTCTCATGGATTATGATCAAACCGGTTTTTTTATTTTTTCACAGAAAGATATCACTGTGATTCAACTTACTGCATTATTTTCCATTGTGGGTCGAAAAAGTGAAGCCTCATTTTTAGATCCGGTCATTGATGGCTCTGGATATAAAGCTTATAAAAAGGCTTCTGCAAATGCTTTTATAGCATACATGCAAGAAAATAACTTTTTGAATCTACCATTTGAAGAAATTCTATTTTATGCGAACAATATTAGAAAAATGGGCAGCCCTAAACTCAATACCCCATCTGGCATTTTATTAAATCTTGCACATAAATTAGATTTATTAAGATGTACTGTTTCTGAGGAAAAATTTAAAGAAAATATTATTACCCCATTATCACGCTATTTACCTGATACCATAATAGAAAAACTCTTAATTTATTCTGAGCAATTATTACATGCAACCGGAGATCGGGTATTTCATGGCATCAATACGACAGATAAATATAATTGTGATATTTTTTATCGCGCTAGCTCAAATGTGAATTTCTGTTTTAATGTCATTAATCAAGTAGAGATTCCTGATCTGACAAGAAAAAACATATACTCTTTAATTAACAGATAATCTAAAAAATTTTTAATTTCGCATATCACCAATTACCTAGAACAACCCACCGTATATGGCGCTTTTTATAGAAAAGCGCTCATCTATCATCACTATTTAAAACAAATAAGTTAATTGACAAAATTAAATTGAACCGTTCGTCGACTATTTGTTTTCAGTTATCTATTTAGCAACTATCATATATCCCTTACAAATTTTTATTATTTAAATAGATAACATAATGGACATAACTAAAAATCAACTTATCATCTCAAAAAACAATCAAGATAAGCTTGTCAGAGCGATTATTTCTAACACTAAAGAACTACTACAAGAAGTATTAGACAGCACATTAGCATCACACTTAACAAGCACTCTAAATAAAATTGAGTTATCTGACATTGTTTTAAAGGGTTATACGCCACTTACTTATTGCATTGTACATAAACATTTTTCTTTGATCCCTTTATTGATGGATCTTGGCTCTGACATCAATAGCCGTTGCCCTCAATCTGGGTTACACCCTATGATCTATACCGCTCTACATTCTCCCTCTAGAGCCTTGCAACAATTAATTGAACTAGGCGCCATCATTGATTTTGAAGAAGAAAAAGAAGCGCAGTCAACGCTTATCACGCTCACAAAAAACAAAAAGAAAAAGCAATTTTCTCTTTTTCTCGAAGCGGGAGAAAATTTATCGTTAGAAATGATTTCCCCTCTCTTTGAAAACCCTATAGAAGAACCAGATCTTTTTAATGATTACATTCAACATATCATTGATTATTTTATAGAAAGAAACGATATTCTTAGTGTTGAAAATATTTTTCATCAATATCAAGACAAATTAGATTTAGATATTTTTGTGGGTGCTGCTGTATTCACCGCAGCTGAATCAGGGACTGAGGATATACTCCACTTTTTGCTAGAGAACTATTTTATTTATATTGAATCATATCATTTTGAAGATGCCTTAAACGCTGCAGGTAAACTCAATTTGTGGACCATTGTTTCTATGCTACTGGATACAACCAATCTCTATTCGCTTGATGCAAAATATGATGTTCTGCTGACTGCAATAAAAGAAGGTTATGTTGAAACAATCAATATCTTATTAAAAAAAGATGAAGACTTTAAGATTTTGATCGGTGAAAACGCAAAAGACATCTATGAGTGTCTTCAAGAAAACAGAGGAACAGATGAATTTGAACTGATATTTAATCTGTTCATGGAAATTGAAGCATTCAAAGATTTTTTTGAAGAACTTAAAGAGCGTATTGCAGTTTTATATGATGCCCTTTCCCCTAATCATCTTGTGCAAGGACCTTTAAACAAAAGTTTCTTTACTCAAGAGCTTGAGTGGATTACAAAATATAGTTTAAGAAACCCCAAAAAATGCATCTATTCTATAAAAGAAAACAGTCTTTATGTTTACATAGCAGATACGCAAATTAATTTGTCTAAACTGATGAAAGATGCTGAACTGAGCCATCTTTTTCTAGATGAAAATGACAGTGCATTGTTCCCTAACTTAAGCACTTTGCTTGAAGAAAAACCTTTATCTGACCTCATTCATAAAGCTTTACCAGAAAATTATCTTTTAAATGGCAAAACCTTAACCAAGGCAGAAAAATGGGTTATTCATCATTACTCAGACAGTGGATTTACCAAAATAAATTCTGTTTTGTATGGTGAACCTGATGCTTCAATTCAAACAGAACCTGATATATTCACTGTTTTTATGAATATTATTTTCTTGGCCTCTGCTTTGAATAAAATTCACCCTGATTGGACAAAAGATCCGGAATCAACTCAAGCATCTTTAAAATCATTTAGAGGTGAGACTCACACGCCACACCAAGAACTGACTGAAAGAATAGAGCGACTTGAAAAGAGTGATATCGGAATCATTCAAAAACAATCTGGATTTGCGAGCACCTCTTCAGAACAAAAAGTTGCTCTTGGCTTTGAAGGCAGTTTTTCACAAATTGAATATGAAGAAATCTATGGCAAAAATATACAACCTTTAGCACTATATGACTATGAAAAAGAATATTTGCAATTACCTGCTCGCGTTCATTTTCACAAAATGACCAAAGATGAAAAAATCACGACATTTCATGCAAAAGTCATCACTCCTCTTTACACGCAATATCGTTCGACTCAACAAGAGCATCGCTTTAAACGTCTTGCAAAAATAACAAACAGCAATCACCTGCTTACTTCTCTTATACATGCTAAAAAGCTTCCATTATTAGAAGGTTTATTAAAGCAATGTCAATATATCTATGAACACTATCTGAGTCATCCTTTTACTGAAGAGTGGTTTGACATCGATTGGGAATTGATCACCATACATGGCACCATCAACCGTCCTAATCATGCTTTAGCTTATGTGATGCGTGTAGCACATATTATGCCGACCGTTGCTGAACATTTAATGTATCATGATAATAATAGATTTAATTTTTCTGATAGAACTATCTGTATCACCATGCTGATGGCACTCTTTTGTGTGGTTGGACGAAAAAATGAATCTGGCTTTAGTGATGCTCAATCTGGCAAAATAGGCCATAAAGAATTTAAACAAATATCTGCTCAAGCTTTTGCTGATTACGTGAGAAAATCTCAATTCTTAAGCATGACAGAAGAAGAAATCACCTTATATTCTGGCTATATTAACAGGATGGGTGAACCAGGTGAAAAAGAGCCTTGTGCTATTTTACTTTCGTTATCTCGCTGCCTTGATCTATTAAGATGCTTTGATGAAGAAAAAGTAGAAAAAAATGTGATTCATGCTCTGAACCAATATTTTCCTGCTGAAACAACAGAGAAACTCGTAGACTATGCAGAAGCCTTATTGCATGCAACAGGAAACAGAGTTGTCGTTGGCAAACAACTCTGCGATTATGATGATGATCTCTTTTACGCCGCTAGCACAAACGTAGAGTTTTGCTATGAAGCCCTTGCTAAGGTAGAAGCGCCAATCGTTGAGCCTTTCTTAACCTTACCATTAAGACTGTCATGCCGCTAATTATAGTTCTTTTGTACCTCTAAATTGAATATCTGGCCACCGTTCTTTGGTTAAATTTAGATTAACCTGGGTGGGGGCTAGATAAGCCAATTGATTGCTGCCGTCTAACGCTAAATTATCTTGGGCTTTTTGCTTAAATTCTTCTAGCTTTTTGGCATTATCAGAATATACCCAGTGAGCCGTACTCACCCGAATATCATCGTATACACAATCGACATTATATTCCGTCTGTAAGCGATGCTGTACCACATCAAATTGCAATACGCCGACAGCCCCTAAAATAATTTGGTTATTATTTAAAGGCCTGAACACCTGAGTGGCACCTTCTTCTGATAATTGTACCAAGCCTTTTTGTAAGGCTTTCATTTTTAAAGGATCTTTGGGACGCACAGCCTTAAACAATTCTGGCGCAAAATTAGGAATACCCGTAAATTTTAAACTTTCACCTTGGGTGAAAGCATCACCGATTTGAATGGTACCGTGATTATGCAGACCAATAATATCACCTGGCCAAGCTTCTTCTACTTGATCTCGACTGCCCGCCATAAAAGTAAGTGCATTGGCTATAGACATGTCCTTATTGGTTCGAACTTGCTTGATTTTCATGCCCTTGGTGTAATGCCCTGAACAAATTCTTAAAAAGGCAATTCTATCTCGATGTTGAGGATCCATATTGGCTTGAATTTTAAACACAAAACCACTGAATTTGGCTTCGTTTGCTTCGACTACGCGTTGTTCGGTTAGTCGGGGTAAGGGTTGTGGTGCATATGCCGACATGGCATCTAAAATTTCTCTTACACCAAAGTTATTAATCGCTGATCCAAAATAAACGGGCGTCAGCTTGCCTTGTAAATATAAATTTAAATCAAATTCTGAGCTAGCGCCTTTGACTAATTCAATTTCTTCCCAAAACAAATCGGCAATTTGTCCAAAACGTTCTTTTAGTTCGGGATTATGTAAACCGACGAGTGTTTCACTTTGTTGAATAACGGCGTTTTTTCCCTGTTCATATAAATAAAACACATCTTCTAATAAGTGATAAACGCCTTTAAAGCTTTGCCCCATTCCGACAGGCCAAGTGATGGGTGCGCACTGAATTTTTAAAATATCTTCGATTTCATCAAGTAACTCAATACCCGAACGAGCGTTTCTATCAAATTTATTAATAAAAGTAATAATGGGTGTATCTCGCAGGCGACACACTTCCATAAGCTTAATGGTTCTTTGCTCTACCCCCTTGGCGCCATCTATAACCATGAGAGCACTGTCTACAGCTGTGAGTGTACGATAAGTATCTTCACTAAAATCTTCGTGCCCAGGCGTATCTAATAAATTTAAAATATGATCTTTATAAGGAAATTGCATCACCGAGGTAGTGATGGAAATACCCCGTTGCTTTTCAAGCTCCATCCAGTCCGATGTGGCATGCCTGGAAGCTTTTCGCCCTTTAACTGTGCCAGCCATCTGAATAGCTCCGCCGAATAATAATAACTTTTCGGTTAGCGTCGTTTTACCGGCATCTGGGTGAGAAATAATCGCGAAAGTGCGTCTTTTTTTAATTTGTTCTAATAATTGCGTCATAAAATATTTAAATAGTCGATTTATTTTTGTAAGGGGCGTAGTATATCACGCCTTACAAATATAACTTATAGAACAAATAATTTGTTATTCAAATAAATTAATTGATTATGGAGTTTGAATCAATGGCTCAAGCAAAAAACAAAAATATAGATGACGATGATACCGTAAAATATGGCCTCTTATCTGGCTGTGTATTATTTGGTTTATTCCTATGGTTTTTACCTACTCCTCAGGGATT
>CAYSTH010000109.1:0-5421 GCA_964433995.1 uncultured Francisellaceae bacterium
ACACCTCCAAGTGCGACAATCGCTCCAGGAGCTTCAAGCGATATTATCATTAGATACAATGCCTCTTTTACAGGCAACAACATTACTGCTCAAGTTCTAATTTACAGTAATGATGCCGATGAAGCTACCTATAATTTTAATATAAGAGGTACAACTATTAATCCTGAAATTGATGTACTAGGAAACGGGGTTTCAATTTCAAATGGTGATACATCTCCTTCTACAGCTGATTGGACAAACTTTGGTGAAATTGATACAACAATAGGAACTATTACAAGAACTTTTTCAATAACAAACCAAGGAACTACAAACTTAATAATTTCAAACCCAACTATTTCTGGCACTCATGCTGCCGACTTTACAGTAACAACAAATCCCTCAAGCACTATAATAGGTGTTGGAGTGACAAGAACTTTTGTGGTAACTTTTAACCCATCAGCTAGTGGAACTAGAAACGCAATTGTTACTATTACAAACAACGACAGTGATGAGAACCCATATACTTTCCATATCACTGGATTTGGTTCTAATTCTGAAATTAATGTTACTGGAAATGCTACATCAATTGTTGATGGAGATACTACTCCTTCAACTACTGACGGTACTGATTTCGGAAATACGGATATCACTTTTGAAACTAAAACTCAAACTTTTGTAATTCAAAATACAGGCACAACAAATCTTAACATAGATATCCCAACAATTACTGGAACTCATGCCGCAGATTTCTCAATAACAACAAATCCAGGAACACTAAGTATAGCACCAGGTAGCAGCACTAGTTTTGTAGTCACATTCAATCCTAGTGGAACAAGTATTAGAACAGCTACATTAAACATTACTAACAATGACGGTAATGAAAACCCTTATAATTTTACCATAAGAGGTAATGGTACTGATGTTGAAATTGATGTACAAGGAAATTCAACATCTATAGCTAGTGGCGATTTAACTCCTTCGTTAACTGACCATACCGATTTTGGTTCAACGGATATAAACACAGGAACTATTGCAAGAACTTTCACTATAGCTAATTTGGGTACAACATCAATGACTATTTCAAACCCAACAATTTCTGGAACTAATGCAAGTGACTTCACAATTACGGCTAATCCTTCCGGAACTACTTTTAATGGTGGTTCATCGAGAACTTTTACAATTACATTTAACCCTAGTGCATCTGGAACTAGAACTGCATTAGTTACAATTAACAATAATGACTTCAACGAAAACCCGTATACATTTGCTATACAAGGGTATGGTAATAATGTAGAAATCAACATCACTGGTTTAGGTAATTCTATTGTTAATGGCGATACAACTCCTACAACTACTGATGGAACTGATTTTGGAAACATTTTGCTTCCTTCTGGAACCTCATCTAGCACTTTTGTAATACAAAATTTAGGTACTACAACATTAACAATCTCAAATCCTGTAATATCTGGCATCAATGCAGCCGATTTTACAATAACTTCAAATCCTTCAACTTTAAGTATTCCTGCTGGTGGAAGCACTTCATTTGTAGTTCAATTTGCTACCAACACTCTTGGTCGTAGAAACGCTATGATTTCTATCACTAATGATGATGTAAATGAAAACCCTTATGCCTTTTTCATCCATGGTTATGGTGATATAGACTCTGATGGTGACGGAATTTCTAACAATGTTGATACTGACGATGACAATGATGGTATTACTGACATTATCGAATGTAGCACTTGTTTAAGCGACCCATTCCAAAACGGCAGCTTCGAATCTCCCGTAATTGCCGCTTCTAGTTATGCGATACTTCCAACTAATAACGTACCAGGATGGCAAACTAGTGCTGAAAACTTCATCGAAATATGGAGTTCTGGCTTCAATGGTGTTCCATCGGCTGCTGGTAATCAATTTGCCGAATTAAATGCTAACATCCCAGGTATCCTTTATCAAACTTTCTGTTTGAATGGTTCTGGTGGAACTATCAACTGGTCAATCAAACACAGAGGTCGTGGTGGTGTCGATCAAGCTTTCGTAAAATTCGGACCAACGCTTGCTGGTGCTATTGCCTCAACTCCTATTGTTACTATGGTTGACGGTAATACTGCTTGGGGTACTTACTCAGGTGTATACAACATTCCTGCTGGACAAACTCAAATTGTCTTGACTTTCCAAGCGGGTTATACTGGTTCTGGTAGTGCTTCTATAGGTAACTTTATTGACGACGTTCAAATCGTAATCAATCAAAACTGTGTAGACTCTGATGGCGATGGAATTGCTGACATCATTGATGTTGACGATGACAACGACGGTATTCCAGATATCGAAGAAGCTGGATTCAAAGCTTACAGCAACAACAAGTCAACTATGGACATGTCATCTTCTGCTACTTGGGTAGATGCTAATGGAAACGGTATGAACGACTACATTGATGCTATGATTTCTGGAGGAACATATACAATTCCTAATACAGATGGAGATGCAAGACCTGATTACCTTGATTTAGATAGTGACAACGACTCTATTTTTGATGTAGATGAAGCTGGACTTCTAAATGGTGACGGCGATATCAATGGCGATGGTATAGGTGATTTACTTGACTCTGATGGCGATGGGCTTCTTGACCTATACGATAACAGTCCAGTATTCGGAACTACTTTCAGAGCTTATGCTCAAGATACTGATGCAGACAACATACCAGACTATAAAGAACTTGACTCTAATGCTGATGGCACTTTTGACATCGCAGGAACTCTTTATGCAAATCTTGACGCTAATAATAATGGATTAATCGATAGCACTTTAGACAATGATAAAGACGGTATCATGGACAGTTTCGATACTAATACTATCAAAAGAGGTTCTCCTAGAGACCTAAACAGAAAACTATACCTTGACTTCGATGGTAGAAATGACTATGCCGAAGACTCTCAAATATTGTCAGGATTAGCATCAGCTACTCTAATGGCTTGGATTGACCTTAATAGTACATTCAGTGCAAACGGTGTGGTTATCGGTCAAGACAAATTCAACATCCGAGTACTTAACAACAGAAGAATTAGAGCAACAGTAAACGGTAAAACACTTGACTATACAACACCTCTTGACAGATCTAGATGGTATCATGTAGCAGCTGTTCTTGGTAGTGGTGAACTAAAAATCTATGTAAACGGAACTCTTGTAGCTTCAAGAGCTCTAAACGAAACGATACAAGCCGATACTACTAAATTAACATTAGGTAAAAACCCTATCGCTTTAAACACTTTCTTCAAAGGTAAAATTGACGAAGTTAGAGTATTCAATACTGAGTTATCGCTTGACCAAATCAAAAGAATTGTTCACCAAGAAATCGAAAACAACAGCGGTGAAGTTAGAGGTACAGTAATTCCTCAAAACATCGGTTCACTACCGTTCAACAGATTACTACGTTACTATAGAATGGATACATTCAAAGACGATATTATTGACGACTTATCAACACCGGCTATCGACTTAGGAACAGGTATGAAAATGTACAACCACAAAGTAATCAATTACCAAGAAGCACCAATGCCTTTTGTAACGAGACAAGCAGGTACATTTGCTACCGCAATAAACGACTCTTCAAAAGACATCCACGGATTAGATGTAATAGAAAACGATGCCTCTATTGTAATTGTAAACCATAACATTACCGAAAATGGCAACAATACGGATATCGGTATGATTATCAACTCAGGCGTAACAGTAAAAATGAATAACGATACTAAAATCCAAAACGATTGGTATCTTAAACTTGATGGAAAAATTGACCTAGCTGGAAAATCTCAACTAGTTCAAACTGCCGAAAGTACACTAGACGCAACTAGTGCAGGTTCAATCGAAAGAGACCAACAAGGACAATCAAACAGATTTAACTACAACTATTGGTCATCTCCAGTAAGTTCAATAAACAATACAACGGTAAACCACGGTTATACTGTAGCAGGAGTAATGAAAGACGGTACAAACCCAGACGATATCAAAAACATCCAATGGACAACAGGTATTAACAGTACCGCTACATCGCCTATTACACTAAGTAGTTACTGGATTTTCAAATTCCAAAACCTAGGCAACGACTATTACAACTGGGCATCAGTAGGTCAAAACGGAACCCTATTACCAGGTCAAGGCTTCACCCTAAAAGGTAGTAACGCTAGTTCACCTAACCAAAACTACACCTTCTTAGGAAAACCTAACAATGGTACTATTACATCAACTATTGGAGCAAACAACTTGCTCCTAGCAGGTAACCCATACCCTTCTGCAATCGATGCTAATCAATTCATTGATGACAACATTGCAGCAATCGATGGAACTCTATATTTCTGGGAACACTACAGTACAAACAATTCACACAATACTGCAGCCTACCAAGGTGGATATGCAACCTATACCAAAACTGGCGGAACAGCTCCTGTTGCTCCTGCAATAATCAGCGGATTAGGTTCAAGTAGCAAAACACCTACTAGATTTATACCAGTAGGTCAAGGCTTCTTTGTAAACGGTTCAACAACCGGTGGAACTATCCGATTTGAAAACGGTCAAAGACTTTTCATCAAAGAAGATAACGCAAGCTCGTTCACTCTTTTCAGAGCCAATAACTCTGCTACAGCAGCTTCGCCTAGTAACAACAATAGCGAAGATATAATCTCAGAAGAGGAACAATTCATGAAAATAAGATTAGGTTTTAACTCGGCTAATAACTACCACAGACAAATCCTTCTTGGCTTCATGAACGACCATGCAACAGCAAACTATGATCCAGGTTACGATGGTATCAGTATGGACCAATTAACAAACGATATGTATTTCATCAACGGAAACCTAAAACTAAACATCCAAGGAGAAGGACATTTCAATGTAAACAACATCTACCCGCTTGGAGTTAAAAACGCAGTAGCAGGAAACGTAAAATTCGTTATCGATAACAAAGAAAACTTTACGAATGACCAAAACGTGTTCATCCATGATAATGTAACAAATACATATCACAACATCAACCAAAACCCGTTTGTAATCAACCTACCAGCGGGAACAATAGAAAACCGTTTCTCATTAAGATTTACTGAAAACGGCTCATTAAACACTGACGAAAACAACCTAGAAACAGGATTTGTAGTATTCTTCAACAACCAAGAAAATACTATCAACATCAAAAATCAGTTGTTAGAAACCAATGCAAAATCGGTACAACTATTCAACATCCTTGGACAACACATCCAATCATGGGAAGTAGAAGAACTAGACCAAACCAACATTGCATTACCTACAAAATCAGTAAGCACAGGAACATACATTGTTAAAATAACAACAGACAATGGAAGCCTAAGCAAAAAAATAATAATTAAGTAGTTTTTTTATAAATTTTGACACCCCCCAAATCTAAAAAAACCGTCTCCTACAGACGGTTTTTTT
>CAYSTH010000109.1:5521-7164 GCA_964433995.1 uncultured Francisellaceae bacterium
TGGGGTTTTAGAAATTATATTAATCTACAAAGTAAATCGCAAACAATAAATCAAATAGTAAAGAAGAAAATCACTACTTCAATCTACCAATTAAGTCTTCCACAGAGACCATAAACGCCTCTCCAGTAACTAAATGCTTCACCGAAAACAGTTCACCTTCAATCCCTTTAACTATATAAGGAATAGCACGTCGTTGCGCATGCTTAAACTGCTTGTCTTCCTTCGCTGCATCAGGATACATCTCCGCTTTAACACCATTTTTTCTCAAAACAGTGATAGCTTTCATCGCTTCCAATGCTTGGCTTTCGCCCAAATTAAAAAACAAAACCTCCGTCGATACCGAAACCGTTTCTGGAAACAAATTCAATTCTTCCAAAACCAAATAAATTCGGTCCAATCCAAACGAAATCCCCACACCACTCAATTTACTTTTGGGATCAAAGATACCCGTCAAATCATCATATCGTCCACCGCCACCTATAGAACCCATCGCAACACCTTCTGGAGCCGAAACTTCAAAAATAGCTCCTGTATAATAATTCAAGCCACGCGCCAAAGTCACATCCAAGTCTAAATTAGCTTTCTGTAAACCAAGATTCATTACGCTTTCACAAATAAAACGCAGCTCTTCAATTCCTTTTTTTCCTTCTTCGGATGAAGAAAGCATCGCCGAAAGTTTTTCTAACTTCTCCTCAATACTTCCCGAAAAATGAAACAACGGTTGTACTTTTTCCAACGCATTTTCAGAAATTCCTTTTTCAAGCATTTCTTTTTTTACGCCTTCCTCGCCTATTTTGTCCAATTTATCCAAAGCCACCGTAAAATCAATCAACTTATCCGAAGCACCAATCACTTCCGCAATTCCCGATAATATTTTTCGGTTATTGATTTTAATCGTAACGCCATTCAAACCAAGAGTTGCAAAAACCGAGTCGTATAATTGTACCAATTCTACTTCTTGCCAAAGCGAAGTTGAACCAACGACATCGGCATCACATTGATAAAATTCTCTAAATCTTCCTTTTTGAGGTCTATCAGCACGCCAAACCGGCTGAATTTGGTATCGCTTAAAAGGAAACTCAATCTCATTCTGATGTTGAACAACATATCTCGCAAACGGAACCGTCAAATCATAACGAAGTGCTTTTTCGGAGATTTGCGGAGTCAAATACTTCACATTTATATTTAAAAACCATTTCCCAATAACTTCCGTTGTCTTCTTTGACACGAAGTTAATTACACTTTTATTCGAATTTGGATCACAATCAGAACAATTTAACAAAGCCTTGAACAAAATTTTTTCTTTCAAAAACTTACTTTTCTTCATTAAATCAATCTCTTTCTGAATTATATCAAATAACTCTTTTGAATAAAAATTAGCAAGTTTATTTTCTTTAAAAAAGCGTACGTTAAGTTGCTCAACAATTCTATCAATAAAATCCGAATCAAATAGTTTTACGAATAATCTATTTCTTCTAAAAGAATTTTCATTATCTGACTCTCTGTAATTATCATTTAATTTATTACCCAATTCAATCATAAACTCACTGAAAATCTTTTTAATATGCACTTCAAGAACTGAGATGTAATTATCCAAAAAATCGCCCGAATTCAATATCTTAAAAATCAAACGATCGCCTTCT
>CAYSTH010000110.1:0-7155 GCA_964433995.1 uncultured Francisellaceae bacterium
TGGCAATTTGATTACTGTTCAAAGAAGCCACTTTTTTATTTAAGGCTGTTTTGTTTTTTGTTGCTGTGTACTCTTTTATCTGAATGCTCGCCTTTGGATTTTGTTTTAAATAACTAGCTTGTTGCTTTAATATTTGTTTTTGAGCGGATGTTATTTGCGTCTTATTAGAGTTTAATAATAATACTGTGCGTAAATCTGATGCTTTTTGCTCACGATAGATTTCTTCATAAGCCATTTTAGGCGAAGATGTTGTTTCTACGGGTAAAGAGCTGTCTGGTCTTTCTGGATAAGCTGCCATTGGTGTTTGATATTCCGGCCCCGGTCCTTCACACCCTGTTAAACCAATAACTAAACTCGCCAAAATAATTGACCATTTCATTTGCTTCCTGTATTCCATATTGTATGCTCCCTTACTTTTAAGCAAACTAGATAAATTATATTATAATAATTACTGGAAAAAACATGCTACAAGATAACTTATTCTCTAGCCAAATAGCCAATTACTGCCACGATATTACATCGCATGAACCTCAATTACTCCGTCATTTAATACAGGAAACACAAACCAGCACACATATCCCAAGTATGTTATGTGGTCGTGTTGAGGGTCGTTTATTAAATATGTTAGTAAAATTATCCAACGCAAAATTTTGCGTAGAAGTAGGCACGTTTACAGGTTATTCTGCCCTCTCTATTGCAGAAGCCTTACCTCCTGAAGGGCAATTACTCACCTGTGAAATTCGTACCAGACATGCGAATATTGCTCAAAAATATTTTAACTTATCACCGCATGGCCATAAAATTAAATTAAAACTCGGCAAAGCATTAGAAACACTGCAAACTATTTCAAATTCAATTGATTTTTGCTTTATCGATGCTGACAAATTAAATTACCAAAATTACTACGATTTATTATTACCGAAAGTTAAATCCGGTGGTTTATTAATATTTGATAATGCTTTATATAGCGGTGAAGTATTAAAGCCTATGAGCAAAGATGCCAAAATGATTCATGCCTTAAATCAACAAGTTAAAGCAGATACGAGAGTAGAACAAGTGATGCTCACCGAACGTGATGGTATTTTATTAGTCAGAAAAAAATAAGATTATTTTAAGACACACGATTTGAGAAGCTCTGGAGACATTACCCATTTTATCATCCAACTTCCATAGTGACTGGTTAAACAAATCAAGGTACAAGGTTGTATATCAAGACAAGACTTATTAGGGTCGTTAAATAATAATAAACCGACTAATCTATCTAAATAAGGCAAATGCCCTACCATCAGCAAATTAGGTTTTTTAGGATAAATATGAGGCCATTCTATGTCTAAAAACTCAACCATGCGTTCAACCGAATCATTTGGCATTAAACCTGCTTTAAGTTCAATATTGGCTTCGGGCAAGCCTATGGACTGAAGTACTTCAGCTGTTTGCTGAGCTCGTAATTTACCCGAGTGGAAAATGTGATCTGTTTTAATCGCATTACTTGTTTTTTGCCAAAAGGCTAACCGTTCAACATCTTGTCGACCAGCTAGCGAAAGCGGTTGTTCGGAATCTTGCCATTCTGAAACCGCTTGCGCATGACGCAATAAATACACTTCCATGTTTGAACCCTTACTGCTTATTTACTCAATCATTTTTTAGCCAAATAGCTTTCTGGCTACCTTAGTACCTGAGCCCTCTTGAGAATCGGCGCTCTGCTCAAAAGGTCTTCCGAGTGCTTCTTGTTCCTCAGTATCATTTAAGTTAAGCGAACGCACAAGAGGTGATAAGGTCGTAGAATGAGTTGAAGCAGCTGCAGCACTTGGAACCGGGCTATCAAAACTAAACAATACTTTCCTTACTGGCAAATCATCCGATTCTAAACAAAAGAAAGGCTTACATTCAAAGCTCGCCTGAACTGCTTGTTTATTTTTTTGTAAATCGGTCAACCAAGTTAATACTGGTAATTTATTTGCCGTACAAGCACAACAACAATCGATATAATTGGTTTCTAATGTAGTTGATTCTTTATCACTATAATTAACTAAAACAGGAATAATAGAAGCACAAATAAGCTGATCTTGTTCTGCTTGCTGAGCTTCTTCTAACCGCTTAGTATAGGTTTCTATCATTTTACTTGTGGTAAAATGATCTTTTTTCGGCTGATCGATAAATTTCAAGCCATTTTGTATATCTTTAATTGCCCCTATCATTTGTTTTTTAAAGATATCAACCGTTTTAGTTGTCATTGATATTTTTTCTAAAAGTGCAAGATTTAGGTTTGTTTCAAGAGTCCATTGTTCAACAAAACCACCAAGTTTATTAATCTGTTGTTCCAGTAAAAGTTCGGCATTGCTATCTTTTCTTTCTAAAATGGTTTTTCTGGCCTTTAAAAAAGCTAAACATTCTTTATATAAAACAATCATTTTTCCACAATGAATATTGTGGCTATTTTTAATTTTATTTTTCTTACTTGATGAAAGAGTAAGATCTTCATGGTTTTCTAAACAATGATCATATACTTTTTGAACACCGCCTTTAGTATTTATTTTTTCTAAAAATAAATTCAGTCTATTTTTAGCCAAATTATAAGTCTTACCTAAAGTAGCAGAACAGCTATGAAGATATGGATAATCTTTTTCTGCCATAATAGATAATTCATCTTTTAAATTTGCAATTTTTGCTTGCCACTCAAAATAGCACATCATATTTTTAAGTAGTTCAACTTCTTTAAAAAGATAAAGTTGCTCTGTATCTTTTTTCAAATCTGCCCCTAAAACCAACTGTCCAGACAGCTGAATATGCAACTGATTTAAGTCATGCATAGAAGTTTTAATTTCTTCAGTTGTGACTGATTTATCTATCATATCAAAGCAAAATATAATTCGTTCTTTCCACTTTTCAAGATAACCTTCTTTATTTGTCTTAATAAGCCTCATGTCCGATGCATTAATTAAAATTTTAAGTTTCTCTTTAAAAGGTGCTGTTTCGAATTGCTCGATACCTTTGTCTTTCACAAATTTTTCATAAAAAGTAATATATACTTTGTAAAGTTTAACTAAACTTTGATTCAAATGAGTAGCGTGTTCTTTTAAAGGAACAATCGGCATACGTAGGTTTGCCGCTCCTAATATCGTCATCTTTTTAGAATCTAAGGGATTTGTTAATTGACATCTTACAAAATCGATAAATTTTTTCTCAGCACATCCTCTAAAGGGATCATTCAGTACCAATGCATTTTCTGGAGCAAAACTTAAAAGCGGTTCTGGACGTCCCGAAAATCCTTTATTAAGTTGCTGTAGCAATACATCAATAGCGCCTTTTTCTTCATCGTGATACATAAAAGTATAAGGCTGCCCCTCTACCACTAAAGGCGCACTTTCCTGCGCAAAAGCTTTCACCATTTCTTGAAATGCAATCAATGCTTTTATATTTTCTTGATTATTAGGATCTAATTTATTTTTTGCACCACTAGTGGTCACTAGACAAATATGCTCTAGCTTACTGCCCGGTAGAGATTCAAATTCGATAGGGAAAAAAGAAATACAAGTGTTTTGTTCACTGACAGAAGAAATCGAAGCAAACATTCTAGCAACGTTTTCATAACTGTTTTTCACATGACCTAATATTTTTTCTAGTTGCCGTTCATTTTGCGCACCTTTTTGGTTAAAACTTGCCGCCAAATGCAATTTTCGCTCTCTAAACAGAGATTGAATATTTTGAATCAACTCATCACATGATATTAATTTGAGTTTATTTAAATCTTGACAGTCATCAGCTGATTGAATGTACTTTCTTTGTCCATCACTATCTTCAACATAAAGCAAATCTTGATTATACATTTCTGATCTAAGTGATAAAACCTGCTTAATCATATCATTTTTAATCGTTTTTTCTTTAATTTTTTGAAAATGCAATAACACATCGATTCGTTCAGGCGAATGATATAATGTTTGTATAAAATGTTGGCCTAATTGTTTTGATTCTTTGGTTAGCTCAAAATAATTTTCAGGTTTAAAGTCTACATTGCCTAAAGCATTAAATAAAGTTGGATTTTGCTGAACCACTTTATTTCTGACTTCAAGAATATTCATTGCCATTAATCTATCTGAAAAAAGTTGAACAAACTTTTTTGCGTGAAAATCTAAATCATTGTCAAGTAGATATTCTGCATGCTCTTTTTGAAACAAACCATAAAAATCTTGACTGTCAGGTAAGTCTAAGCCTTTTAATATTTTCTTAAATGATTGTTCAATATTATCTTTATTTTCTGTATTAAGTTCTTTAACTAATATAGCTATTAATGGTTTTAGCTCATTCAAAACCTTTGGATAGTTTTGTTCTTTCAGTTTTTCAGCAAATCCTTTAGACAAGCTTTTTGCCAAGTGTTCAAATGTCCCTTCATCGCGATGAACAATATCAAAAAGTTCGCTCAATAATTGCGTTGCATGCTCTTCAACATAAGGCAAATTATTTTGAATCATAAGCCCTTTAAATGAGGCTATCATTTTAAGTTTATTTTTTTCTATATTTTGATTCAATTCTTTAATTAAACTTTTTACTCTACTGCTCAAATTAAGTACTTTTTCAAAGTATTGCGATGTACGCATTTCATGTAAATGCGTTGCTTCTAACACTTCACGACTATTGATTAAATCTTCAATGGCAAACTGTAAAAACGATGGATTAGTCGGCAATTTGCTTGGTGATTTTAATTTGCTTGGTGAGGGAGGAGAAGATTTTGCTCCGGTACCACTTTTCACAGGTGATTGAAACGGCGTGCTCATCAAACTTTTGACCGGTGATTGAAACGACGTGCCCATCAAACTTTTAACTGGTGATTGAGGGGGGGTTGCCTCAAAAACCGTATTTAGTTCATCAGGGAACTGAAAACTAATATCGGTTTTGTTACTTGTTTTTGTACCAAAGTAATCCACAAAACTAACATCGTGGACATGGGATGACAAGCCGAACCCTGTTTTGTTGCTTTTGTGATAATCGACAGATTTTTGAATTCGCTGAAACTCACTTTCTAAAGAATCTAACATTTCTGTATTCAAATCTGACGATTTTAGACCCAATAAATCCACTTTATCCGCTAAATTCATTAACTTTTTAATTTTACTTAAAATCGACATCTCACACTACCTATTCGATAAAACTAATCACTGTATTTTGTTTTGACACTAAAGACTTTATTTGACATTTTAAATCATAATATTAATAACGAGGTCAAAATTCCAGTCTAATTGATAGACGGTATATTTAGACAGACAAACTCAACCGTATCTTGGGCTGCCATTTTTTTCATGTGGTTTGTTTAAACTTTTATTTATCCCATCGCATCTCTTAGATTGTTCTTGTCTGACTGCAGTATTATACATAGGAGTCACTGGCTGCGGCTGTGCTGAAGCGGTTTCTCTAAAAATCACTTCTGTAGCGAATAGCTCAATCACATATTTTCTTAAATTTTGATTTTTATCTGACATGCCCTCTGTTTTTGCAAAAGCATTGCAAAATCCTAGAAATTCTTCATGAGATACATTCATTCCCATCATTTTTTTTGAAAGCAATCGCATTGCTATCATTTCTTGTTCTAAGTCGCTTGTCTTCACTTGTGGAGGGATAATGAGGTTGTTTTCTCTCAAAAAACCTGACACATGCTCAAAAGCTTTTAAAGCGTCATCATATTTCTTCTGTCTAAAGCATTCATATCCGAAAATAATAAATATGTTACAATTCGAATAACTAAGATATAGCGCTTGTTGATTCGCAAATAAAGCTTCGATAAATAACTGGTATGATAAATCACCCTCTATATTTGCAAAATGTGCAGCAATTGCCATCTTAATCAAGAATTCGTTTTTTAATTTTTTTGCATCTTCAAACTGATTAAATGCAGGATCGGATTCATATAAGTCATAAATCCCTTTTACATATTCGTAAGCCTCTAAATGTTTCTCTTGAACAACCAGTATATCTGCCTTGAGCACAACGAGCTCAAAATAAGTTCTACTAAAACAAGTTAATCGATAATCAGGATCCACCAATCTATCTAATAAAGTCAGTGCTACATCACCACTTTTGGCATCAGTCTTCATGCGATGCATCAGAAATAATACTTTGATACAAAGCAATTGTTGTGCACATTCTTCAGGCACTGCTTCAGTATCAATTAATCTGTCTAGTAAAAGCCAATCGGGCATTGAAATAGCCAGGGTAAATTCTTCATTTTTATGCTTTTGTTGTCCAAAAAATAGTTCAATAAATAAATAGGATAATTGTTCTGGGCTATGCGTTTTTTCAAACTCATGTATACTCGAATGTACGGTTTTTCTATTTCGCTCATTATCCATTGTGTAAATACCTTTGGTTACTGATTTTTATGGTGTAAATACAATAAAGATTGCTCTAAAATAATTAAGGCATATAATATCATCTAATTAGCTAAACAACGAGGTTAATCACCAGCCATATGTCACCAAATAGCCCTATTTCTGTCATTATTATCCCCGCCCGCATGGGCTCTACTCGATTTCCCAATAAACCACTTTGCCTAATCAATGGCTTAAGTATGATTGAACGTGTATGGAGAATAGCCCAAAAATCTACCTTAAGTAGCTTGACCTACATTACAACCGACTCCCCCGAATTAAAAACCTTCTGTGAAAAATTCGGCGCAAACGTGATTTTAACGGGAGAATGCGCGACTGGAACAGACCGTGTGGCACAAGCTGCCAATATTCTAAAAAATGAAATGGGCGTAAACTTCGATATTGTGTTTAATTTGCAAGGTGATGCTGTGTTAACGCCTCCTTGGGTGATTGATGAAATATTAATAAACATGTCTTCAGAAAAGACACAAATGGCGACGCCTGCAGTCTTGATTTCTGAACAAGACTTTTCAGCCTTCGTGCAAACTAAAAAACAAGGTTCATCTAGTGGCACTTGTGTGGTATTTGATAAAAATCAACAAGCTTTGTATTTTTCAAAAAATTTAATTCCTCATAGTAGACAAGATGATAAATATTATCCTATTTATCGTCATATTGGCTTATATGCTTATCGATGGGAAACATTAAATCAACTGGTCAATTTACCCCAATCTCCTCTAGAAAAAATTGAGCATTTAGAACAATTAAGGGCGCTTGAAAATAATATTCCCATTTC
>CAYSTH010000111.1:0-7129 GCA_964433995.1 uncultured Francisellaceae bacterium
AAATAGTGATTTTATTAGTTTGCATATTCCTGGTAACTTAGAAAATGTAAATTTAATAGACGCAAAGGTATTAAGCCAAATGAAACCCACAGCGACTTTATTAAATATGGCCAGAGGAACAGTGGTAGAAACAGAGGCTTTATATCAAGCCTTAAAAAATAATAAAATTAAAGCAGCTGGACTGGATGTAACACATCCTGAACCGCTAAAAGATCACCCTATTCGAAAATTAAATAATTGCCTTATTGTGCCCCATATCGGCACAACAACCGATACGTGTCGATATGAAATGGCCAGACAAGCTGCCTTAAATATATTAAATCATGCTATATCTGACTAAAAACTTTTACCAATATTCCCAGAACCGGTTTGTGTTCCTTCATATATTTGTAAAATTTCTCGTATAAGTTGGTTAATCACGCCATCTTTCTCTTCATCTGAGGCTTCAGAAATATCTTTAGCAGAAGCCAGTCTCTGCTCAACGATCTTAGCAGCAGAGCCAGACGGATAGAGCATTGCAAGCAATTTACGTGTTTCAGAAGCACCAATGCGTTTATAAAGCTCATTACGAATGCGCGCATCTTCAGCTGTGGTATTAAATGCCCATAATTCAATGGGTCCGAGCGTTGATGTACATAACTGCGTATTCATACCAAATTTAGTGGCAAACTGTGCTAAGAAAGTTGCCCCTTCAGGTCTTGGTCCATGCACTCGAGTAGAAAGAGCCAAACGAGCTGTTTCAGATAAACCAAAGGTTTTAACAGATTTATCAATGGCTTGTTTGGGGCCTGCATCCATAATAAAAATACCCGTGGCAAATTCGACCATAACCGAGTCGAAATCGTCCAAAGATTGTGACAGAAGACAAACCTGTACTTTCCATTTTCTTCCTTCACGCATATCAACAATCACTTGATCGCGAACTGCTTTGGCTTTTGAGGTGCGATGGAATTCGTCTAATACAATACGTTTTGGATCTTCACGAATTTCTAATATGCGTTCACGATGATAATCTCTATATTGTGCAGGGAAATCTTCTAGGCTTTCTTCGGTGAGATAATAATGTCTGCCTAAAACATAGCGAGCCAACATATACATAATAGCGGTTTGTCTATCGGCGGCTTCACCACCTGTTTTGGCTACTTCATCTAAGTCTAAAGACACCACACGGGCTTCGCCTAAATCAAAAGCTGTAATACGAGAAAGTAGGGGATATTCGCGCACCGCACTCGAAATCATTCGACCAAATGCAGAAATAAGGGGCTCACCCGTTGGGGCAACGATTTTGCCATATAAGTCTTCAATAACTTGCGTACGACAAATGGCGACCGCATCGGCCATGAGTGGAGCAGTATATCGTTGTGCAATTGCCGCTAAATGGAAATGATTTGCTTTAAATAAAGCATCTGTGATTTCCCACCAAGAGGTATGTTGATCGATGGCGATCTCTAACTCGGCTAATACGGCATCGATTCTAGGTTCGAGATCAGGGGCATAGCGATGAGGGCTGTGTGAATCATCGAGATTTTTATACAGCTCATCGATAACCATACCTGCCATATCAGGTATACCATCGTATGCTTTGGATTCGCCTATAGGCGTTGCTAATAAACTTAAGAAATTCACTAAGAAACTTCTATCTTGAGGCGTAGGGTATCGACAACCTAATTGTGTATCAAATGGGTTGATAGAGTAATCTGGTGTCATTCTAAGGCGATGATAAGCAACTTTATGACGTTGATCAGGGGGTAAAGATTCTTTGAGCAACGAAATTAATCCTGAACTAGACGGACCAATATCGATAATCGCAATTCTGGGTAAGCGGCTGACGCCCCCCATTAAACAAAGTGCTAAGTTGACAGAGTTAGAGAGTACCGATTTACCAGAACCTGGTCTTGCATAAACTAATTCAATCCATGTTGTCTGTAAGGTTGAACCTGGTTGGAAAGGCCAAGGTTTACCATCTGGAGAGCGAAATAAAGTCGCACCTTGCACCCAAGGTGAAGCAGGTCGCACAAATGGCAACATGTGCACCACATCTCTTAAAGGTGCAAT
Source organism: uncultured Francisellaceae bacterium (assembly GCA_964433995.1). Classification (GTDB taxonomy): domain Bacteria; phylum Pseudomonadota; class Gammaproteobacteria; order Berkiellales; family Berkiellaceae; genus CADEEZ01. The sequence continues at coordinate 2,056 of CAYSTH010000111.1, forward strand.
AGATGCCGTAGCAACCGATCTTAAATTAATTGCCAGAGTGCTAGACAAAGCACCTGCGAAGCTGTCACCTGATACTTCGGCTACTTCACAATGTCCCCAACCTTGTATCGATTTAATTAATTCGGCTGCGCGTGTGCGTAGTAGTTTCTCTTCTCCCGTTTTAGCCCAGGTAGAAAAGCTCACGCGGAGTTTAACAATGGCATCATCCGTATTATTTTCGTAATAAGTGAGTAACTCTGCTGCATCAGAAATCAAAGGATTTTGTTTCGATGCAAAGCTTAAAATACTGGCAACCAAAGGTTTAATACCTAATGTTTTTAGGCCTTTACTCTCTATTAAGTAAGACATACGCCAAGGCATACGAGAGTGGAGTACACGCTTAAATAAATCAAAAAAAGTTTTTAATTCTTGAGGAAATAAATCGACAAACATTGAGGCATATATTTTATCGCCAATCCGACAGGTTCTTAAGTCAAGTACCTCGGCGTCACGTGGAATGAGTTGTCTGGCAAGAGGAGGCCACATTAATTCTGATACATCAAATTGAGAAGCACGTTGAATCTCGCGAGTGGGAATTTTGTCTCCAGGTAAAACGGCACGCCAGTCTTGACTGGTGACGTCTGGATCGACACTTTTACGAATCTGAAAAGCAGCATCATGCACGTCTAATAGTACAGCATATAAACCCACATCTTTGAGATCGTTCATGGTAGTCGAAACAAAAGAATCGTGAGTTTCTCGTAATTCAGGCACGGCTGCCATAATATTTTGTGAATATCTTAATTTGGGTAATGTAACGCTTTTGAATTTTTCTTGTTTATTCTTAAAAGATTGTTTTACTTGAGTTTCTGATAATGAGTTTGGTCGTGTCCATAACACGATAAAACAAGATTCACTGGCACAAAATTTTGATAAATGATTAACGCGTTCGTCGAATAAATCGTCTAACTCCATTTTGAGGCGTTTTGCGGTGGCTTTTGCTGGCGCAAAAACCTCTTCGATTTCGTTTTTGATATTGTCTTTATCATAATGGAAATAAACTTGAATGGCATGCCCTAATCGAGATAGAGCAGAACCAAACGCGGTACACAGACCGCGATGGATTTTTTCAAATTCTTCAGGGCCAACCAGCTGAGTTGCACCATGTAATCGAATAACAGAAAACAAAGAGCCATCACGAAAAACCAACGAGTGACGGCTATCTGCTGTTTCTACTTCGCAGTACGAACTTGTACTTTGCCCTAACGATGTCCCAATCCATGCCAAAAGATCATCGACATTGTCTAGAAACCAGTCCATTGCACTCATGCTTTCAGTCCCTGATGATTGAGTTTATTTTAATTCTTCAAAACCTTCGCCTTTGGCTGAGCCTGCTTTGCCCCCTTCGAATAAGGTACCACCAGCAGCTGTAATCATACTTGGCAAGAAGATTAATCCAGCGGCAATCATAATCAGCACGATAGGCTGACTGAGAGGCGTTTGTTGGGGGTTATCTTTATGTGCCTTAAATTTCATTAAACCAGTCAGCGCAAAAGCAATACCGGCAACGTATGCTGCTGCACCAATTAGGTTTGCGATGTTACTTAGGTTGCCTGTTACTGTTTTAGCCACTTCACCAACACCACCACCGGTATTGCCTGCAAAAGCGGATTCAGTAAACAGCACAAGCGCCAATGTGCCTGTAAAATAGGCCAGTGCAGAAACCCAAGATTTATGAGATGTTGAACTTAATTTCATGAGACCTCTCCTAAAAATATACATATATAAATTAAATTTACCTTATTACTGAATATATTGCACTGCTGTCACCTTATTTATTATAAGGGAACATTCACAAAAACGGTTTTTTTCCAATAATCTATTTCTTTTTTAAAGTCTTTTCGGTTAGGTAGTATTCTAAGATGTTGTAGAGAATCATGGTTAAGTTGTTCCGCCGTTAATTGTGAGTCTATCAAAGACTGCCCAAATACCTTTGGAATGCTAGTATCCGGCCCAAAACTCTTTTCTATATCGGCTGTGCGTTCTTTTAAAGACATATAAACAGAATGCAGCTTGTTTTTATAAATGGTTTCTTTATCCATAGAGCAAAATAAAACTCTGCAAAAATTGTTTAAATCGGCCTGAGACATTTCAGGAATAAAGACAACGGAGCCGCCAGTGCGAGGCAGGGTGCCTACAGCATCTAAAAGTAAACATTGGGTACAAAAACTACAAGCGGTAGCCATATTAGACATTTTGTTATTGTCGTAATTATTATCAATATTGACGACTTCCATAAATTCTTGTGCATGAAACCCACAATATCGGCAAGTGTACTCATCTCTGACAAAGATTTCTTTTCGAATTGTTTGAAATTTTTCATTATTTCGACGAGAAGCAAACTTTTTCAAGTTCCCTCTACGAGCAGTAATGGTGATGGGTAACAAGCTTTTCATATTTTTACTACCTACTACTTAACGCTGTTAAATTTAATCAGTAAAACCGAAAGTAACTGCCAATAAATTCACCGTATCGACAATATTAATTAATAATATTCCCGCAACAATGTGTACAATCCCTTTACCTACGCTACCAGGCTGAGAGCCGGAGTGACCCATTTTAGATAAAATAGTCCATCCGCGTAAAAAAGCGATAAAGCCAATAAGCTTCATGTATTTAATCAGCACACCGCTGATTTCTTTCCAATTCTCACCAGAACTCGTTAGGGTAGAGTAACCAATCATATCTTCGGCAGAAGACATATCTTTCATGCCGCCACCACCAAAAAGGGTTTGCAATGAACTATCTAAGGTTGATGGAAAGTACATTAAAATGGCACCAACGATTAAAAAAACAAGAGGACCCGCAACCTCACCCTTTTGAGCCGAAGCAAAAGATTGGGTTGCAAAGATCTTATACATACCAATACCGCGAAAAATAAAATAAAGCCCCATCACGTACGAAATAGCCGCAACGAGATTGACCAGTTGCTCAAACGCAAAGGTTAAGTTCCCTAGGGCCGTGTCCAAACTAACCACTTGAAAAGCCCCCTCTACCTTTATTTAAGTTTTTTACTTTAAAAAAATTGTTAACCAAAATAGCCCATCTTACCTTAAAGTCACACCCGATGAAGTAATCACGACACCATTTGAAGCGTCTATTACTAAAACCTTACCATATCTATCGAGCGTATCGCCTTCAGTTACTGTGAGCGTTGACCCATCTCTAGACTTTAACCAGGCACGTCCTGGAATGATGGCATGTACACTCATTGTAGGCGCACTTCCTACCGACGTTTGACTAGACACTGCTGGTTTAGTTTCATATTTTATATCTGAATCTGTTTGTTGTCTCAGTGCTTGAGGTGGTTGTGCCGTTTGTTGAGGAGACTGAGCGGCAGCTTGAGATTTCAGTGTTTTGACATCTTTGTTTAGCTTTTGTACTGAATCGCTAATAGTAGATAATTCTCTTGTGACTTGACTCATTCCTTGATTTAAACTGCCCATGGAATCCATTAATTCACTGAATTTAGATTCGAGTTTATTCATACGTTCTTGAGATTTTTTCATATTTTCATCAAGAACATCTAATTGATTGGGTTTAGCTGCAATCGTGCCAGCTGTTGTGCCTGTCCCTGCAGGAGGAGGAGAGAATAAATCAGGGGTTTTAGAACCATCAGAAGCGGTTGTCGTCGCACCAGGTATTTGTTGCTGCATGCCCATGCTGCTATCTGGCATACCACTAGGTGTTGTGGTTGCAGCTGGATGACCTTGAGTGGGCAATGTTGCAGGTTTATTTTGGTTTTGAATATTAGGCACGTCTGATCCGGGATGACCAGAAGCCGTTTTAGTCGATGAACTTTTAGATTCTTGTTTTACGATGGGTGCACCCACTTCATCTGCTGGCTGACGAAAAACCATTTTATATCCCTGCCAACCAATAAAGCCCACTGCAGCTAAACCAATTAACCAAGGTAATTTACTGGGTTTTTTATCTATGGCAACACCTTGAGCATTTGCATGGCTTTCTGGTGCATGAGGGTGCGATAAAGCATCTTCATCTTCGATAGGTAAAGCATCGTTTTTTGTTTCTTCCGATTCAAAATCGAATTCTTCTTCGAATTCTTTCATATCGTCATTATGTTCATTTGCCATTATGAATCACCTTACCTGTTTGGCGTTGCTGCAATGTTGCTGTTAACTGCGGGGATAGAAACTGTTGGAATCGACGGCGCTGTCGTTGTGGCAGTTGTCGTCGTGGTCGTTGTTGTTGGTGTGGCACCAGGAGCTGGAGGGCTACTACCATTTGTGACATCAACATCTCTCATAATTAGGACGCCTACGCCAAGTCCTTGATCAACAGTAATGGTTGCAGGCGTTTTAAATAAGGGCTCAACCTGTTTAGACCATTTCTCACCCACGGTACCTAAAGCAGTGTAAATTTGATCTCTTGGTTCTAACGCTGGTTTCGTTTGAATTTGGCTACCACTTGGATCGGTAGTGGTCGTACCTTGTTGTCCGACAGCCTTACCAAAACCTTCCATAAAGGCAGATGCAAACAGTGATCCGTATCGTAGTAAATAATGGTTATCTACATCTGAAGCAAAAGCAGTACGAGCGGTTTCTGCATCGATAGCATAAGCATCAATGGCAATAGATTCTTTACGTTTAGGTATGCTCATCACACTAAAGGATATCACCACTTTTTTAGCATTAGCGGGCACTTGAATTTTGCCAATTAATCTTGCTCCTTTGTATTTACCAGAAACAACAGTCGCTAAGACTGGCCCTTGTTCATCGGAGTTGATGGCAGTATCTAATACGCCATATAAAACAGTACCAGCTTTTATTAATTCTTTTTCCTGTTGTGCGGCTCTGCTTCTGCTATTGGTACTTGAAGAAGTGCTGTCACGCGTAGAAGAGCGCGAAGAATTATTGTTGTTGTCAGAATTGTTGTCTTTATCTGAGCCTTCAGCTTTGGCTTTACCTTTATTGGCATAAGCACCTTGAACATAAGATTGATTGGGAACGGTTGTCCATGAAACGGTTGCGGTTTTGGCATAACTGGCCATTTGATTTGCGGCATCGGTTACGGC
>CAYSTH010000112.1:0-7116 GCA_964433995.1 uncultured Francisellaceae bacterium
CAAATGGGTAGAGCTCTCAGCTAACAAAGCAGATGCTATTCACCAAGGTTCAAATGGAAAAATCCAAAAAATTATTTTTAGTGATGATGTTCGTATTACCAGTGCACCTTTTCTATTGAATACGAGCACCTTAACTTATCATCCAGATACTGAATTGGCAAAAAGCGACGAGCTCATTGATATTTCCAGTGAAAACCTTCATATTCAAGCAAAAGGTATGACAATTCATCTGCATTCGGGAAAAATGGAATTACTCAATCAGGTAACAAGTAAATATGAACACAACGCTATCTAATCTACTCTTATTTTTAGTTTTATCGCTCAGTTCAACTTGCTGGGGCTTACTGACGTCTGGAGATAACAATCCTGTTTCGATTGAATCTAGCACCTTAGAACTCGATCAACAAAATGGTTTAGCGACCTATTCGGGCAATGTAATTGTCAAACAAAATGGCAAAGAATTACTCGCTGATAAAGTGATTATGTATAAAAATGCCCAAGGAAAAATGGATAAAATACTTGCTTTCGGCAAACCTGCCAAATATACCGGCACAAATAAAGAAGAACCTGTTTTTGGCGAAGCCAATAAAATCACTTTTTTGACTAGTAAGCAAGATATGATACTAGAGGGTCAAGCCAAACTAACTCAAAAAAAAGATAGTTTTACTGCACCTTTTATTACCTATAACCTTCAAAGCAAAATGATTAGGTCTAAATCTCAAGAAGGGATCCGTCCTACTATTATTTTTCATCCCAACTAAAAATAGGGATCACATGATAAATTCTACTCTCCGAGCAGTGAAGCTCAGTAAAAAATACAAAGACAGACAAGTCGTGCAAGAAGTTTCTTTAGAAGTTGCTCCTGGCAAAATCATCGGATTACTGGGGCCAAATGGTGCCGGAAAAACCACTAGCTTTTATATGATTGTGGGGCTAGTCAAAAGTGATGGTGGTTCGGTATGGCTTTCTGATCAAGATATTACATCGCTCCCCATTCATTTACGAGCCCGACAAGGATTAGGTTATTTACCGCAAGAGGCCTCTATTTTCAGAAAGCTGACCGTAGAACAAAATATTTTTTCTGTACTAGAATCACTTAATTTAAATAAAGAAGAACGTGAAAAACGTAAAGAAGATTTGCTATCAGAATTCAACTTAACTGCCGTGAGACATTCTTTGGGACAAAGTCTTTCTGGCGGCGAAAGACGCCGAACGGAAATTGCAAGAGCACTCGCTGGCGCACCTAAATTTATTTTATTAGATGAACCTTTTGCAGGAGTTGATCCTATTTCTGTTGGTGAAATTAAGCAAGAAATAAAAAGGTTGGCCAAAAAAGGCATTGGTATTTTAATCACTGATCACAATGTAAGGGAAACTCTAGGCATTTGTGATGAAGCTTTTATTATGAATAAGGGTGTGGTTATAGCCAGTGGCACACCTCAAGAAATACTCAGTGATCAACAGGTAAGAACGGTATATTTAGGCGAAGAATTCACTCTGTAAGAGCGCAATTAATTTGGTTCGTGTATAGTTATTTATATGAAACCTACTTTACAACTCAAAATCGGTCAGCACCTCTCGATGACCCCCCAACTGCAGCAAGCCATACGCTTATTGCAGCTTTCTAGCACCGATCTATTAACTGAAATAGAAACGATTTTAAGCGACAATCCCTTACTGGAAAGAAATGAGGAAGATATTACCCCTTCTGCACAAATGCATCAGTGGGAAAAATGGGGCAAGCAAGGCGCCTCTTCAAAACAAAACTGGCAAGATGATGACGGTGAACATGAGCTCTATCAAAAAGCTCGCGAAATGAATTTACAAGAATATCTCACTTGGCAAATGGAACTCACACCTTTTTCTGAAACAGACAAAATCATCGCGGCAAGTATTATTGATGCGATTAATGATGAAGGTTTTTTGGAACTCGAATTATCTGATTTACTGCTCAGCTTAAGCAAACATGTTGATATCGAATTAAATGAAATAGAAGCAGTACTTCATCGTATTCAACAATTTGAACCCCTTGGTGTCGGCAGCAGAGATCTTAAAGAATGCTTGATGGTTCAAGTACATGGGTTAGTTCGCACAAAGCAAATCAATCCTGAGCTTGCAAACAAATTATTAACTTTGATTAGCCAGTTTTTACCTCTTGTTGCCAAACAAGATTTAACCGGGTTAAAAAAGAAACTCAAAGTCACTCAGCCAGAATTAAAAATACTGATTGATAAACTGAAGACGTTATATCCCAAACCAGGTTTATTAATCGGCACAAAAGTACCTGAATACATTATTCCGGATTTAATTACTTTTAAACAAGGTGGTCAGTGGTTAGTCGAACTTAACCCTGAAGCCACACCTAAAATTCAACTTAATGAAAGCTATACAAGCTACATTAAGCTCTGTAAAAATCCAGAAGATGTTGCTACATTAAAAAATCGTGCTCAAGAAGCCAAGTGGTTTCTCAAAAGCTTAGAAACACGCCATGATACGCTTTTAAAAGTCGCCACTTGCATAATCAATAAACAAATAGGGTTTTTAGAAGAAGGGGAAGAAGCCCTGAGACCGATGGTTTTGCAAGATATTGCAAAGGAAGTTAACTTGCACGAATCTACGGTGTCAAGAGTAACAACTCAAAAATTTATACATACCCCTCGTGGTACATTTGAATTAAAATACTTTTTTTCTACCCTTTTGATGTCTGAAAATGGACAAGATTTCTCTGCTAAAGCGATTAAGGCTATGATTAAGAAAACGATACAGCAAGAAGAACTGCGTAAGCCTTTTAGCGATAGTTTTTTAGCAGAAAAACTTAATCAGCTAGGTATCCCTGTAGCAAGAAGAACGGTAAGTAAATATCGTGAACAACTTGGGATCCCTGCTTCTAATGAACGTAAACGACTCATTTAAGTTGGAGAACCAAAAATTATGCAAGTAACAATCACAGGTCATCACATTGAAGTCACTCCTGCTCTAAAAGATTATGTGACAGAAAAACTTGAAAAAGTACATAAACGTTTTTCAAATATTACCACTGCTCACGTTACGTTAACCGTGGCCAAAAAATTTCAACAAAAAGCTGAAGCCACACTTCATTTAGCTAAAGGTGAAATTCACGCTGAATGTGAATCTGAAGACATGTATGCTGCCATCGATTTACTGGTAGACAAACTAGATCGTCAGGTAATTAAACATAAAGAAAAAATGCAAAATCATGATAACGGAGATTTAATTTAATCATGCGTTTAATGATTGTCAGTGGCCGCTCTGGCTCTGGCAAAACGGTGGCTCTGACCACTTTAGAAGATTTAGGGTTTTATTGCGTCGATAACTTGCCTGTTGACTTACTTGTTGAGTTAACAGAAAAGTTACACGCCACTCATGATAATATTGCGGTGAGTATCGACGCACGAAATTTACCCAAAGATGTCGCATCTTTGAATAACGTATTAACACAACTAAAAACTTCTTTTAAAGATCAATGTGATATCCTCTATCTTGATGCTGACGAAAATGTATTACTAAAAAGGTTTAGTGAAACCAGACGAAAACATCCTTTAACCAGCCCTACTTGTTCTTTGCAAGAAGCCATTTCTTACGAAAAAACCGTATTATTACCTTTATGTCATCGTGCTGATATCAGTCTAGACACATCTGATTTAGGTAAACATGAGCTAAGCCGTATTATTCGAGATAAAGTCGCCAAGAAAAATGAAGCCTTGCAAATTTTATTACTGTCATTTGGCTTTAAGCATGGCTGCCCCTCTGAAGCTGATTTTATTTTCGATGTTCGCTGTTTACCCAACCCTTATTGGGAAGAAGACTTAAGAAACCTATCTGGACAGGATGAACAAGTCATTCATTATTTAGCCTCACAACCTGATGTCTTAGCGATGGTACATGATATCAAACAATTTTTAGATAACTGGGTGCCCAGATTCATGAAAGACAACCGCAGTTATTTAACCGTAGGCATTGGTTGTACAGGTGGTAAACATCGCTCAGTTTATATTGTCGAAGCATTACAAAAAACGCTCCTTACTCAATTTTCAGCGCAAGCCAGACATAGAGATCTTGCTCGTACTCAAGTTGAATAAACAATATAGGTATATATGATTGTAAAACAATTGCAAATTGCTAATAAATTAGGTTTACATACAAGAGCGGCAGCAAAATTAGTTCAAACTGCCTCTCGCTTTCAAAGCCATATTCAAATTGCACGAAATGGCAAAACGGTCGATGCCAAAAGCATCATGGATATTTTGCTGCTCGCTGCTCCCTTTGAGGCTTGGTTAGAATTTACTTTTTCTGGTGAAGATGAAGATGCTGCTTTAGTTGAAGTAGAGCAATTAATTTATCAACGATTTGGCGAAGAAAAATAATGATGTTCTTTAACATATTTTTCGAAATCTTTGCCTATCAATGGCTTAGAAAAATAATATCCTTGCACCATATCACATCCAAATTCTTTTAATAAATCGAGCTGTTCTTTGTGTTCAACCGCTTCTGCTAATACTTTTAACCCTAAGTCGTGTCCTAAATGAATAATACCCTTGGTCAATGCGCTATCGCTCGCATTTGTGACCATTTCTTTGACAAAACTGGCTTCAATTTTAAGTTTATCTACCGGGAATTGTCTTAAATACCCTAACGATGAATATCCTGTGCCAAAATCATCTAAGGCTAAACTGACACCCATGCTTTTAATTTCATACATATGTTCAAGTGCTTTTTTGATTTCTAACATCACAGCTGTTTCGGTAATTTCAAGCTCTAATAGTTTAGGATTAATGCCAAAATCAGAAATTAATTTTGTTATTTTAGGAATAAAAGAAGGTTGATTAAAATGATCGGCAGAAATGTTCACCGCTAATTTTATATTTAAACCATGCCTTTGCCATAATGCATTTTGCCTACAGGCTTGCTCTAATACCCATTCGTCTATTTTATAAATTAGGCCTGCTTCTTCTGCAATAGGAATAAAAACACTAGGTGGCACCAATCCCCTCGTGGCGTGCTCCCATCGAATTAACACTTCTGCACCAATCAGTTTATTATTATCTTGAATATCAATTTGAGGTTGATATACCAAATAAAATTGCTCAGATTGAATCGCTTCATATAAATCATTTATCAAGCCTTTTTGTGCCTTCACTTGCAAACTAACAGCCGGTTGATAAAATTCATAATCAGATTTGCTCCGCTGACATAGTTGCAAAGCAACTGAAGCAAAATGATATAACTCTTCTACTTTTTGAGTATCATTTGGGTACAGAGCAACCCCTATACTCACTATACCTATCACAGTTTGATGTCCAAATTCATAAGAAGTGCATAATACGGCACGCAACCGATAAATAAAATTCAATACTTCAGAAAAATATTTAAATTCTGATTCTAAAATCGAAAATTCATCTTCTTGTGTTCTGGCAACAATGGTTGAGTCTAATACAATTTTTTTAAGTCGAATGCTTAATTCATTAAAATAATGTTGTGTAAAACCGTGACCATATAACGCTGAAACTTCTTTTAGATTATCGATAGAAAGCTTGATTACCACAATCATTTTGGGAGGTGCTTTGCTATGTATAATTTCAAAAGATAAATGATCTAAAAATAAACGTTGATTGGGTAATTGTGTTTCTGTGTCATAAAAAGCCAAATCAGTCGACTTGGAGGGCAAAAGTTGAGCTTTGTATTTGCTTAATTCTTTTCTTAACCCCAGATTAATCCAATATAGATAGCTCACGATACCTAAAAAAATACTCACTGCACTATATATAACTAAATATTGAAGTGTCAGAAAAGTCATTTAATTGCCTGCTTATTTATACAGTTTTCTATCATTTTCTTCTGATTTTTTCTCTTACCTTATGATTTATACTTATACTTTCATAAAGGCAACTTAAATTATACCAAATAATACACAGGAATGGTGCTCGCATGGAATGCAAAAAAGTAAGCTTGTTAATAAGCCTATTCACAACCATTGGTTTAATTGCGATTCCAAGTCAAAGTCTGCTCGCTAAAACAACCAAAAATAAATTAACTGCTCAAAAAATGACCTCAGCTACTACCTGTCAATCTTTGGTCAAAAATCACCAATATTCCCAAGCTTTATCTGCCTGTGAAGAATTGTCAGATAAAAATGACAAAGAAGGTCAATATTATTTAGGGATGTTATATTTACAGGGTTTAGGCACCCAACCCCATCAAGAATTAGCTTTTAAAAATTTATTACGCGCAGCCTTTAATCAGCAGCCTCAAGCCCAATATCAAGTGGCTAAGTTATATACCCTTGGAATAGGCGTAGAACGCGATGAAGTTCAATCGGCAAAATGGTATCAAGCAGCTGCTAAAAATGGTGTAAAAGAAGCGATATTGGTTTCAAGTTTAATTAATCGCTTGGGTCTAGGCGTTCCCAAAAATAATCAATTATCATATCAATACTATCAGCAAGCATTGCAAAAAAGAATACCTGGTTTACAGCCCTTAACACAAGCTAGCTTCGAGTTTCAAAAACTTGAGGAACCTGAAGCAGGTCAACAAGAGTTTGAAAAAGCCATGAATTTACAACTTGGTTTAAAAGATACTAATCCAAATGATCAAGCTGAAGTGATTCGTTTATTAACACAAGCTGCTGAATTAGGTCACCCTGATGCCTTAATTGCATTGGCAGAATGTTATCATCAAGGCAAAGGTGTTTCTCAAAACGACTTAGAAGCTTTTACCTATTACAAAAAAGCGGCTTTATTTGGCCAACCCGAAGGTATTTTTCAAGTAAGTTATCGTTATTTACTTGGCCAAGGGGTGCCTCAAGATACAGAGCAAGCCATTAAATGGCTTAATCAATCAAAACAATTAGCTGAATTAGCTAAAAAAGCGCCTAAAATTGCTCAGAGTGAAAAAAATCAGCTGACTATACAGCCTGAACTCATTAAAGTAACCGAAATTGAACCTGCAACACCAGAAGAAAAATATAAAAAAGGTCTTGAATTATCAGAAGAAACTGAGAATACCAATTTTAAAGAAGCCATTAAATGGTTTTCACAATCGGCACAATCAGGCAACAAAAATGCACAATATAAATTAGGCATGTTTTATCTAATCGGT
>CAYSTH010000113.1:0-7003 GCA_964433995.1 uncultured Francisellaceae bacterium
CAAGTGGCGGTGTCACGCATGGTATGGGTGTGCTGTTGATTATTGTGGTGATTGCTCAAGCATTATTAAATCCAGGTTACTGGGCTATCATCACGACCTTTTTAGGGTGTGCCTTATTAATTGGTTTGCAGCTTTATGATTGGATTTTATATCCCACGACACGTAGCAGTTTTTTACCTACCCTTGCACTCGCATTGACATGCATCAGTAGTGCCTTGATTGCCGGTCGATTAGTCAAAAGAGTGGAGAGTCAAACCCTAGCGCTTTCTACCGCTGAACAACTCAATAGCCTGATTGTTTCTTTGATGCAGCATGGTGTTGTGATTGTCGATAATCATGCTTATATTAAATTGATTAACCAAAAAGCCAAACGATTATTAAACTTGATTGTTGCCCCTAAAAGTTTAAATCATTTCCCAATGGATTTTCAATTAGCGCTGAAAAACGATTCTGCTTCTCAAGCCACTTACAGACTAGAAATACAACCTTGGGGACAATTAGGTCAAATCATTTTTTTATATGATTTAACCGAAGAAAGAAAAAGAGCACAAACCCTAAAACTCGCGTCTTTAGGACAATTGGCCGCCAATATTGCGCATGAAATTCGAAATCCCTTGTCCTCCATTACGCAATCTGCCCAATTGCTAAAAGAATTTAATCAAGAAGCTCAAAATGAACGATTGTTTCAAATTTTATTAGACAATAGCGCGCGAATTAATACGGTTATTCAAAACGTATTGTCCTTGTCTACGCGTGCATTGCCTCAAGCTGAATTATTAGATTTGATTCCTTGGTTAAATAATCTCACTGAAGATTTATTATTTAGTTATCATGACAAACTGATTATTCAAAAGCATTATGATTTTAATAACATTCAAATTCAATGTGATGCGTCACAGCTTAGACAAGTTATTTTAAATTTATGTGAAAATGGTATTCGATATAGTTTAGAAAAAAATAAAAAAGCATCACTCAAAATTCGAGTCAGTCTCACAAAATACACACACAAAAATGCTATTCATATCGACATTATTGATAACGGTAAAGGCTTGTCCGAAGAAGCCATGAAGCATCTCTTTGAACCTTTTTACACCACTGAAAAAAATGGTTCGGGATTAGGATTATTCATTGCAAAAGAGCTATTAGAAATGAATGGTGGACAATTAAGCTTTGAAAAAAACCATCCAACAGGATGTCAATTTAGAGTAACATTATATGAAAAATGAACCTCAGTACCAAGCACTGATTGTCGATGATGAGCCCGATATAGGTGAACTCATTTCTTTGACATTAAGCCAATCTAACATCAAGTGTGATATTGCTTATTCTATTTCTGAAGCTAAACAAAAATTAAAATTAAAGACTTATCATTTTTGTTTAAGTGATTTTAGACTACCAGATAGCACTGGATTAGACTTAGTCAAACATATTAATCATGATTACCCCACTTTACCGATTGCCATTATTACCGCACATGGCAACATGGATACCGCGATAGATGCGCTTAAATTAGGCGCTTTCGATTTTGTTTCTAAACCACTTGATTTGAGTAAATTGCGTCAATTAGTTGCAGATGCGCTTAAGTTAACACCTCTTGAAAATAACCAAACCAATGAATCTCTAGAAGAAGAAAAATTAGTAGGATATTCTCCTGCCATATGTCAGTTAAAACAAACTATCTGTAAAGTATCAAGAACTCAAGCACCTATTTATATCACAGGCCCTTCTGGTTCGGGCAAAGAATTGGTCGCAAAAATTATCCATCAAAAAAGCCCCAGACGCCAAGGACCATTTGTGGCTATCAACTGCGGTGCGATTCCTAGCACATTATTAGAATCTGAATTATTTGGTCATGCCAAAGGTAGTTTTAGTGGCGCAACCAAAAATAAAATGGGATTATTTCAGGCCGCTAATGGTGGCACACTATTTTTAGATGAAATCGCTGAATTACCTTTTGATATGCAAGTCAAATTATTAAGAGCCATCCAAGAAAAATCGGTTCGACCGGTAGGACAAGTGAATGAAGTGTCGATTGATGTGCGGTTTATTTCTGCGACCCATCAAGATTTAAGTACACTGGTGTCCCAACATAAATTTAGAGAAGATCTTTATTATCGCATAAACGTCATTCAATTAACGGTGCCTGCATTGAATCAACGAAAAGAAGATCTGCCTATTTTATGTGACCATATTTTAAATTTATTGGCTAATCATAGCCAATCATTGAAACCTATTTTTACACAAGAAGCTTTAGATAAATTATTAGCTTATCCTTTCCCTGGTAATGTAAGAGAACTAGAAAATATTTTAGAACGAGCTTTTGCTCTCTCTAATGGTCGTTTTATTACCGTTCAAGATTTAGCGCTTGTCAGATCTGAAAACAAAGATTATGCTGCTTCTTCTATCAGCAATACAGATAGTTTGCCAGATTCTCTAGAAAACTACCTTTTACAACAAGAAAAAGAATCCATTTTAGAAGCATTGACTCAAACCCATGGCAATAAAACCAAAGCAGCTGAATTGTTGGGAATGAGCTTTAGAACATTACGATATCGGATAAAAAAACTTGGGTTACAGTAACCAAAAAGCATTTACCTTACTAGAATTACTCATTACTTTAACTATTTTTGGCATTTTGGCCTTCTCCAGTGGCTATTATTACCAACAACATAGTAGCAAAACGAAACTCTCGTTATTTATTCAACAATTTTATGCCGATTTATCATATGCAAAAGAATATGCTGTTTCAAAAAAACAAATGATCACTGTGTGCCCTATTCATGCATACTGGGAAAATGGATATACCCTTACTGCAAAAAACAATGCACCTATCTTAATTAGAACGCCACCTTACTCTTCTGATCACAAAATACATGCGCATTTTGGGCTAAACCAGTCATGTCTATTTTTTAATGATCTAGGTCATAGTGTATTTAATGGTCATATGGCTTATTTTTATGATAATAATCAGTCTTATGGCAAAATTATTTTGACTCAAACCGGCAAAATGCATTTAGAAATATATTGAATGTTTTTGTCATGCCAGATCACTTTAAGCCTGTCATGCCAGCGAAGGCTGGCATCCAGGACAATAATATCTTCAAGTTTTATTCTCTAAATCCTAAATATATATACTGGATGCCAGCCTTCGCTGGCATGACACCTTTTGAGTATTTTCTCAGTCCTCACCTGACAGTTTTAAGGCAAATGCTAAACTTACTTATAAATTAGTTTATAAACAGGACCCTCTCATGAAACGATTGCTCATCTTTGTTTTGATATTTTTGGTGCTTATTGCCATTATTGCAGGCGTTGTGACATGGAAATTTCCTTGGGTTCAAGAAAAACTAGGATTCAGTACCAAAGATGATAAAGCACTGGCCTCTCAAGCAGCTGAATTAACATTAAAAGAAGCCGAAGCTTGGCTGAATGCCCAAACCACTAAACCTGTGGCTATTCAGAAATGTGCTCAACCACCCTGCATGGTTTGGCAAAAAGCAACCCTCCCCGTTAATTTAGCTGAGCAAAAAGACAGTTGGTGGCAAACTCAAGGACGCCCTTATACACAAAAAATTCCCGGCATCTCTGTCCAACCACGATATGTAATAGAAGAATACGAATTTGTCTCTCAAGAACTGAGTCCAGATGAATTAAGCAAAAAACTAGGGTATTCTCATTATAAAATCACCGTTAAGGGAATCGGAAAGTCAGAAAAATCACAATCAATATTAGAGTCAATTTATTCAGTCAAATTTAATTGAAACTGTCATAATGACTCGGATGCCCAATAAACAAGGATAGGTTTAAGTCTACGCTATGAAAAAAATTATTGTTACGACCTTTGCATTGTCTTGTCCCATTCATGCAATCTTTGCAGACATGCTTCACTTTGAATCTTCTCCTTTATTTATGGGAAGTGCCGTCCCTCCAAATGCATTTATTTTACTAGATGATTCTGGCTCGATGGATTGGGAAGTCATGGCAGGTCGATATTGGGATCCCTGTGCTTATGATCCAAACTTTTCTGGCGTGGTAAACACTCACCCTTCTTGCGGTACTCAAATTGATAACCATGGCATGATGCGCACTTTTGCGAACAAAGAATATCGTAATTTTAGTTATATCTACGCTAACGGCGATAATTTGTATGGCACCAATAATGCCTGCAACAGTTCTGAATATAATGCTATTGAAAACTGCCAAATCAACACTTTGTCCGATTGGCGTTTGTTAACTTCTAGTTTGAATGTTCTTTATTATGATCCCAGCATAGATTATTTGCCTTGGCCAGGAAATTGTCTCAAAAAAACCGATAATCAAGCCGACAACACTTGTCAAAATGCGCTCTTTACTGCTGTACGTTCAAATCCTCAAGAAGGCAGTACTGGCTTCACGCTCACTAAAGATTTGAGTAAAAATAATTTAGCCTCATATCATGTATGGATAGATAACAAAGGGTTTACCGAAGCTGATAAACGCCCTTTAAGAGCCGCTAAAATCAATGTGACGAATAACCCTAATGGTATCGTTGATTTATGGGACAGTCATCTTAGCTTTATTTTCACAGAATCGAATACCGTAGAAATATCTCAAATCGATTACCAACCCGATGACAAAAATCTCAATGCAAGCACTAAAAAAATAGCCACGCTCGACGACCAAAATGCCTGTTATGATGTTTTAGGTGCTAAGACAACAGCACCTTTTACTGCTGTAGGTGGCGCTGGATGCAAAACCATTGCACAAGCTCAACAAAATTTTGCCAATTGGTATCAATATCATCGTAAACGTGCCTACGTTGCTAAAAACAGCCTTGCCACTCTTATTTCAACACAGCCGAATGTACGATTTGGTTTAACCACTTTGAATCAAAGCAATCAAATTTTTATTGAAATGCCTGATAAAAATACCCATAATTTTCAAGAGCATAATAAAGTATTACTCACTAAATTATTTGATTTGCCTTGGTTGGCAAGTGGTACTCCTCTGAGAGTGGGATTAGATCAAGTAGGGCAATATTATGCGGGTGAATTAACAAATAAACCCAGCCCCATTATCAGTAGTTGTCAAAAAAACATTGCATTAATTTTAACCGATGGTTATTGGAACGATACCTTTTCCAATAGCAAGATTGGTGATGCAGACAAAGACGGCATTCCACTCACACTTGCTGATGTCGCACGATATTACTATCTAAAAGATTTAAGTCCCAATACAAATTATGTGAGTACAGATGCCTTTGATACGGCTGATTGGCAGCATTTATCTACTTTCGGTATTAACTTTGGCAATACAGGTAAATTAATTGATACCGATGGAGATGGTTGGCCTAATCCTCCTTTAAAAGAAAATAGCAACTGGGGTAACCCTAACTTTAGCTCTTCTGCCAAAATAGATGACCTATGGCATGCCGCTTATAACAGCAGAGGGGCTTATGCCTCTGTTTTTAATGGTAAAGCCATGTCAGAAAAATTAAATCGTTTTAGCAACACCATCCAAAATCATAATAGCGGTATAGCCACCCCTGCTTTAAACAGTCATTCTGTTCACGAACAAACAATGGCATATTTTACTCGGTTCAATAGCCCTGATTGGACGGGTGAACTCATTGCCTATCCTATTATTTCTTCAGGTCTAGGAAAGGCTCCCGCGTTTCAAGCCAAAATTGGACCACATAATGAAAGAGTGATTATTACTAAAGGTTGGAGCAAAAATGATAAAGGTGCTCCATTTAGATGGCCGACCAATTTTGTTGAAATGAAAAATCAAAATGGCTTAACAGATAATATCAACGCCTTATTAACACAAGGACCTACTGAATTAGCTGCGCTCAACACTTACGGTATACAGCTTGTCAATTATCTTAGAGGGGACGCCTCTTTAGAACAAATCAATAAAGGCAACTTTAGGACCAGAGCTTCTGTACTCGGTGATATTATTCATTCTCAGCCTGTTTATGTGGATACCCCCAAACGCATTTATCCAGAAAATGTGGCGCCTAAATCTTATGAGGCTTTCAAAAAGCAATATTCCTCGCGCGCACCAATGATTTATGTGGGTGCCAATGATGGTATGTTGCATGGTTTTCATGGCCATTCAGGCGAAGAAAAATTGGCCTATATACCTGGTATGACGGATATTTTTCGTCAATTAGCTTATTTGAGTACCCCTTCATATTCTCATACTTATTTTGTCGACGGTCCTCTCATAGAAGCCGATGCCTTTATCAATAATGATTGGCAAACCATATTAGTAGGTGGTGCCAGACAGGGTGGTAAAGGGCTTTTTGCTTTAAATATCACCGATCCTGCTCGTTTTTCTGAACAAAATGCAGCATCATTATTACTTTGGGAGTTTACAGAGAAGGATGACAGTGGCGTAGGCTACATATTTAATCAACCTTTTGTCACAAAATTAAGATATCAAGGCAGTGAGTATAAATGGGCGGTTATTTTTGGTAATGGTTATCAAACCACTGAAACAGCTTTATATGTTTTATTTATCGATATGGGTGTAGATGGTCAATGGACCATTGATAAAGACTATATCAAAATTCCTGTTCCTAACAATCCTGAACAAAAAATAGCAGGACTCAGCAGCATCTACCCTGTCGATATGAATGGCGATTTTGTCACTGACTATGTTTATGCAGCAGATTTAAACGGACATATTTGGAAATTTGATTTAACCGATGCCACTTCTTCTAATTGGAAAAATAAAGTCTCACCCTTTTTTACTGCATCGTTTGCGGCGAATGGAGACCAACCTATTAGTGCACCACTTGTTGTCACACCTCATCCCTTAGGTAAAGATAAAGGTGTGATGATTTATTTTGGTACAGGAAAATATCTAGAAGCAAGCGATATTGCAGAAAATTCAAGTACACAATCTTTTTATGCACTTTGGGATAAACTCGATGGCACCACACCGACCAAAAACGACCTGCTAAAACAAAGTCTTTTAAATGAAATAGCCAAAGATAAAAAAGTGGCAAGACAAGTAT
>CAYSTH010000114.1:0-6867 GCA_964433995.1 uncultured Francisellaceae bacterium
ACAAAAAAAAGGATAAAAACAAAAACGATGACGAGAATCAAAACGATGAATCCGAAGATGAAAATGGCGATCTTGCCAAAGGCAAATTTAAACTTAAATTACAAGAAACCACTGTCAGTAAAGCTGAATTAGTCTTTCAAGACAAAACCGTCAACAAAGTATACCAGCTTAAGAACTTAAATTTTTATACTGAAAAATTGGCTCCCAATAAGCCTTCGGACATTAAAGGCGATTGTATTTTTATTGCCGATAACATGAACACAAGCTTGAGTTATCAAGGCAAAATGGCTTTTAACCCCAAACAAAGCAAACTGGAATTAAGCCCTATTCAAATCAAAAGTACCATTAACAGTGCAAAATTACCTGGCGGTAAAGTCGTCAGTGATTTATCAGGTTCTCTCAATGCAGACTGGAAAAACCAGACCTTTAATTTACAAAACCTTGTCTTAAAGTTTAATAATTCTGTTGCTAAAGGACAAGCAAATTTAGATTTTTCAAAAGGGTTATCGGCAAGATTTAATCTGGGTTTAAATACCTTGGTACTAGAAAAGTACGTGCCTGATGTACACTTAACCTTACATAATATTCAAACCACTGGTACTTTTGCTAATCAAGAACTATCGTTATCGAGCATAAAAGCAAACCTATATAAAGGCAGTTTTCAAGGCAGCAGCAAAATCAATATTAAACAACAAAATCAATATCAAATTAATGGCAAATTTAATCAAGTCGATATCCAGGCATTGCTATTGGATCTTAAAAACATTAATAAAATCTCTGGCTCAACAAATGCCACGTTGAATTTATCCACTGCTGGCAATAACGCCGCGGAAATTAAACGGCGTTTAACAGGCTCAGTATCAGTCAATATAAATAAAGGTTATTTATACGGCCTTGATATTGAATACTACTTAAATAAAGCACAAGCATTAGCCAAAAAAATGCCTACCGACGCCTCCTTGGTCGATAACAAAAAAACCCCTTTCGATCAGTTAACGGGTAATTTTAATTTTCAAAATGGCGTTATCTCTAACCAAGATTTACATGGATCTGCTAGTTTTTACGATTTAACTGGCGATGGCACAATTGATTTGGTTCAAGAACGAATTCAGTATCGTTTAAAAGCCACTAGCCTAAAAAATGATGGTACAAAACGTAAATGGCCTCTCGCGGTGATTATTTCTGGCCCCCTGTATCAACCTAAAGTCGCTCCAGATATGGAGACGTATATTCAAGGTATCGTGCAAGATCAAATCGAAAAACAAGTGAATAAACAACTTGAGAGAAAGCTTGGTATTAAACTGCCAGGTACTCAAGATAATAACCCTCAAGAAAGTGGAACAACCTCCAATGGCAGTAACAGCAGTAGCAGCACCGATAAAAAAGCGCTCCAAAAAGAACTTATCAACCAAGGCTTGCAAAAGCTCTTCGGAAAATAAACGTTTACCGGCCAAAGCAATCTATCAACCCTTATTAAAATGGTACGATACATTTGGCCGGCATGATTTGCCTTGGAAGCAACATCCTTCCGCCTATACCACCTGGTTGTCTGAAATCATGTTACAACAGACACAAGTGATGACGGTTATTCCCTATTTTTATCGATTTATTGAGCACTTTCCCACTGTTGAAAGCTTAGCCAATGCACCCAGTGATGAGGTCCTCGCGCTCTGGTCTGGACTCGGTTATTACGCTCGTGCTCGAAATTTGCATCGCGCCGCGAAAATGGTTTGTTCAGATTTTGGCGGAACATTCCCTCACACATTAGATGAATTAATCAGCTTGCCTGGCATTGGCCGCTCAACCGCAGGGGCGATTATTTCTCAAAGCTTTAATCTGTTTGGCGTGATTTTAGACGGCAATGTCAAACGTGTGCTCACTCGATACCTCACACTCAAACCCAATGCAAAACAAATGGCAAAACAATTTGAGACGTTGCTTTGGACGCAAGCAGACTATTTTACGCCCAAATCTTCTCGTGTAGGCGATTATACTCAAGCCATTATGGATTTAGGGGCAACTATTTGCACTCGTACCAAACCTAAATGCGAACAATGTCCTTTAAGTAAAAATTGCCAAGCTTATCTCACGCAAACCCAAGCCAATTATCCTGTTAAGCCAGCTAAAAAAATTAAACCAAATAAACAAGTTAATTGGCTAATATTTCTACACTCCGCTAAAAACAAACATCCTGTTTCGGTTCTTTTATCGCAACGACCCAGCAAAGGCGTATGGGGCGGTTTGTGGAGCTTTCCTGAATATCCCTCTGATCACACTCTTACGCCATCTAAAATTGGCTCATGGCTCAAAAAAGCACAAATATGCGACTTCTCTCCGCAATCTTTTGGTTTTAAACGCCTAGAGAAGGACTGCCATGTTTTTACACACTTTACTTTGCATTATGAAGCGATGTTAATCACCCTAACAGGTAAGCAACCTAAAATACTGGCCAGTCAACACTCAAAATGGTATAACCTCTATGAAATAAAAAAAGTGGGCCTTCCAAGCCCTATCACCAAAATACTGAATCAGGTTGGTTTTTTTTCATGACAACAGAAAATGCACCTCGAATGGTTTTTTGCCAAAAACTTAAACAAGAGTTAGAAGGCTTAGGCTTTGCACCCTATCCTGGTGAATTGGGTCAAAAAAATCTTTAATGAAATTTCTAAACAAGCCTGGCAAGATTGGCTTAAACATCAAACCATGTTGATCAATGAAAACCGACTCAATGTGCTTGATAAAGAAACGCGTAAAAACTTAGAAAGTGAAATGGTTAACTATTTATTTGGCGAAGGAAGTGCCTTACCAGAAGGTTATACCCCTCCTAAACAATAAGACGCTTGACTAGTTTCGCAACTTACAGTTTAATTGCTTCCTCAATTCTGGCCAGATAGCTCAGTCGGTAGAGCAAGGGATTGAAAATCCCTGTGTCGGTGGTTCGATTCCACCTCTGGCCACCATCACAACAGGAAGTGAATATCGGTAATGACAGCTGAGAAAATTATCTCTAAAAAAAATGCACTTACCTCTTCACCATCCATTTTTAGTAAATTAACAAGCTTTTTTTCTTCTTGGCGACAATACACAAACGAATATATTGCCAAAGAGCTATCGCCTCTCACAAAATATTACAGTCGTGTTATTCAATTAATGCCTCGCCCTGATGACCAGTTTACCTTATATGAAGCGTTAGAATGTCAAACAAAACAAATTGTCGATAACATCGATAACTTTCCCCTATTATCCCAAACAGCGCACGCCGATACGGTCATATTATTAAATGGCGTATTTAATCACTCTTTGGATATTGGCCAATTACTAAAAGAATTACATCAAAAATGCGACCGCACCAGCCGTATTTGGACAGTGATTTATAATCCTTATCTCAGTGTTTTATATAAAATAGCGAATTTACTTGGCATACGAAAAGGGGAAATGCCTCATACGTTTATCACCAAACGTGATTTACATAATTTAGCCCTATTATCTGGCTTTCAAGTGGTCCGCACTCAAACGGCTGTTTATTTTCCTTGGTATCTATTTGGCATAGGGCATGCCATCAATAAAATACTGCCCTTAATTCCATTGGTAAAATGGCTGAGCTTGACATACTTAGTCTGTTTAAAACCCATTAAACAAAGTGTTGCACCCAGTATTTCTATTGTGATCCCAGCTCGAAATGAAGCAGGCAATATTGCGGCAGCGCTTGAACGCATGCCATCTTTTCCTGGTAAAGTAGAAGTGATTTTTGTAGAAGGCAATTCTACAGACAATACCTGGGAAAAAATTCAACAAGTAAAAGCACAATATGCTCATTCACCTGATCTAAGCATTCAAACTTTACAACAACCTAAAAAAGGCAAGGCAGATGCTGTTCGGCTGGGTTTTGAACATGCTCAACACGAATTACTGACCATACTCGATGCCGATTTAACGATGCCACCTGAAAAACTGGTGGAATTTTATGATGCCTACTGCTCTGGTATGGCCGACTTTATAAATGGCTCACGATTACTATACCCAATGGAAGGGCAAGCGATGCGTCCTTTAAATCTATTGGCTAATAGAACTTTTGCGAGACTGTTAAGTTTTGTTTTGGGCACGCCCTTAACCGATACTCTATGCGGCACCAAATTATTCACCAAACAAAACTATCAAAAAATGATTGCCTGGCGTAAAGATTTTGGTGATTTTGACCCATTTGGCGATTTTGAAATGATTTTTCCTGCCGCAGTATTGGGTTTAGGGATGATAGACATTCCCATTTATTATCGTGCCCGGACTTACGGAGAAACCAACATTTCTCGCTTTAGAGATGGTTGGATATTATTAAAAATGACCTTACTGGGTTTTTTCAAAATTAAATTATGAGCCGTGATTTAACTGAACTCAATGATCCTAATCGCGTTCATGAACTAAAAAACATCATTCAAAATAAAACTGCTCTCTATCGTATTTATGTTGATTATTACCATTTTTTTAAAAAAGCTTTAGCGCAATGCCCTCTTCATGGTCATGCGATAGAGCTGGGCAGTGGCGCCGGTTTTGTCAAAAAAATGATACCCGAAATGGTGACATCCGATTATCTTGCCTATGAAGGCATAGATCAAGTCATCGATGCCACTAATCTGCCTTATGAACAAAATGCAGTTAAATTTATCGGCATGATCAATGTGTTGCATCATATTGCTGAAGTAGAAAAATTTTTTTCAGAAGCACAAAGGGTGTTAAAACCAGGTGGCAAAATCGCCCTTGTCGATCAACATCATGGCTGGCTCAGCAGATGGATTTTAAAATACGCTCATCACGAACCCTATATACCCACTGCCACCTCTTGGCATTTTAAAACCACAGGTCCTGTTTCAGGTGCAAACGGTGCTTTAGCATGGATCATTTTTCAACGAGACCGTCAAAGATTTGAAACGCTTTTTCCTAAGCTAAAAATTATTCGTTATGAACCACATACTCCCTTACTATATTGGTTAAGTGGTGGGCTTAAAAAATGGAATTTGATCCCTAGCGGGACTTTTGGTTTGATTAAAGCATTAGATAAACTACTTATTTATATTTCATCGCAGTTTGGTAGCTTTGTGAACATCGAAATAGTCAAAAAGGAATAGTATGCTTTCAGCGTCGATTTATGGTTTAATGCCACGAAAAAATGTCTCTTTAAGTTTTAGTTTATTCATTATACCTTGTTTATTTTTGATTTTAGGCTTATACAATCTCTCAGTTCAAGGTCCTTTTTACAGTTTTCAAAATATCGACCCTAGCTATGCTTACTTATTCAATGGCTTTGAATTATTGCATTTTCATGCTCCTGGTCATGTTGATCACCCAGGGACAACCACGCAATTATTTATGGCACTGGTCATGGGGCTCAAATGGCTTTTTACAGTAGGCAGTTGTTGGTTCTCTAATCTACCCATTCCCAGTTTAGATCATTTATTTTACACGCAGCCTGAAAATTTCTTATATACCGCAGCAAGCAGCCTGTTGCTTGTGAATGCCTTATTATTTTCTTGGGTGTCTTTTAAACTTTGGCTACTTACCAAAAAACATGTCGTGATTTTTGCCTTTCAATTGGGATTATTTTTATTTTTCCCCGCTGTTGAAAGCTTTTCGATGTTTACCCCTGAACCCATGTTGTTCACCAGTGTTTTGTTACTTTGTTCAGCCATTTTTCCTGTTCTCATCAAAAATGACACCAGTGATGCTAAATTTGCAGGTTATTTTGGTTTGGCATTAGGATTTGGCATGGCAACCAAAGTGACTTTTTTACCTTTGGCTTTGCTACTATTTTTATACCCCAGTACTCAAAGAAAAAAATTGATCAAATGGGCTTTTATTAGTTTTTTCATTTTTACCTTTCCCATTTGGGGTCGCTATCTTAAAATGTCTAAATGGTTAATTAAGCTTGCCTTTCACCAAGGTCATTATGGTACAGGGGCGCTTGGCTTAGTGGATAGCACAAAAATAATGGATAATTTAAAAGCCCTTATCCACACTATTCCCTTTTTATTTGTGAGTTTAATGGGAGTGGGTGCTTATCTTGTATGCACTTATCAAAAAAATACGCCTCTTATTAAAAAGTTTTTGTTTTTAAGTCTAGGTGTATTGTTATTTTCGTTGGCGCTCAACTTAAAACACCCAGGTGTTCGATATATTATTCCCATATTATTATTTTGTGGTCCCGTTATAGCCATTATCACCTATCAATTATTACAGCAACAAAAACGCTATCTCGTCGGGTTATTTGCTCTATTATTTTTAGGCTTAGGATTAACAGGCACACAATATCAACAGTGGCATCAAGACAGAATACTCGAAACCAACGGTCGAAACCGTTTTCAAGCTTATGTCAATGAGCATAAATGCAAGGTCGTTGGTTACTATAACCCCTCATTGCAAAGCTATGCGATGTTTTTTGGTAATCAATGGGCGTGGAAAAAACGTACAGCTGTTTTAGATCAATATTACCCCAAGAGCGTTTTTTTTGAACCAGAGCGCGAACGCTTTTTTGATTTCCACGGCCCTAACCACTACTTACTAGATAAGGCAGAAGTCGAACAACAATTTAAACAACATGCCTGTGTGGTTTTCCAAGGAATGCAGTTAAGCTTGCCAGCGGATTCTCCTTATAAAACGCGAATTTCATCGAAATCTTTAGATAATCATCAATCTACTTCTGCTCAATTTTATGAGCTTAATTTGGGGTAAGATTTTTTCCTCGTCTAACACAAAACACAAATTTAGTAAATTAACTTTGTGTTTTGTATACGCCGTTCATCCGTTTATTTTTGCCTCTAATCGTGAACAAAGTTTATTTACTTGCGCGTTTTGATGATGGCATGAATAATCCACACA
>CAYSTH010000115.1:0-6840 GCA_964433995.1 uncultured Francisellaceae bacterium
GGTGTTTGCTGTACAGGCGGCGGTGTTGTGCCTTGATTTATCGTTGTACTCTGTTGTGATGGAGGCATTACAGGCGGCTGAGTAATAACCTTCGGAATCTGTTGCGTTGGTACAGGATTTTGGTTAACGGTAATAGACTGCGTTGGTGGCACTAATGGCTGAGTTGGAGCAACAACAGATTTTGAGGGTGTTTGTTGCACAGGTGGTACAGCTTGCTGTTGTTTTGCGAAATTAAGCACTGCAGTATGATATTCAATTAAATTTAACATTCTTCTCACTGCTGCTGCTCTTGGTACTTCATGCTTGGAAACGCATTCTCTTAAAGCATTTCTTACTTCATTAAATTCGGCATCAGAATGGCTATTTTGATAAATTAAATTTCCAATCGTTACAGAATTCTTGTTATCAAAACTATCTGGAATTTTTTGTATAATTTCGCTAAATAATTCTTCTGCAATTTCTTCTGGTGTTTTAGATTTTACAGTTGTCTCCGCATTAACTCCACTTTGACCTGAAAAACCAGGTAAAAATGCTTGCGTTGGTTTTGGTGTTTGTTGATATTGTGGTGATTCCACTAGTGGTGTACCTTGCTGTGGCACTGTCACTGCTGGTTGAGCCACAACCACTGTGGGTGATTGCTGTTGTGTTTGTGCGGGGTTACTAACAGGCATAGACTGTGTTGGTTTTACTTCACCTGATTGTTGTGGCTGTGTTACTACAGGGGGTGTGCTTGGTGTTACTTGATTTGTACCGGTAGCAACTTGTTGAGGCACTGTTCCTTGTGGCATAGGTGTTGGTGATTGCTGTACCGAAGAATCTGTACCCTGACCAATTACGGATTGAGGTACTGAAACTGGAGCTTGCTGTGATGATGTTGCCCCTTGTGGTGATACTGTCACAGGTGATGGAGTAACCACTGTTGGTGGTTGTTGAACCGGCACGGGGTTACTAACAGGTACAAACTGGGTTGGAGGTATGCCAGATGATTGTTGTGATACAACAACTACAGGTTGAGTGACAATAGGCTGTGGCTGAGTTTGTATTGGTATATTGGGTGTTGTGACAGGTACATTAGGTTGAGTAGGCGAAAGTCCTGAACTTGTTGATAAATTAGCTGACTGTAAGGCTTTGATACCGATAGTCGTAGGATCAAATGGGATAGTTAAAATAACCTTTTTTCTAGATGGATCTGTAACCAGTTTAGAAAATTCTTGCTTGATATCATTAAACTGCTGCTCAGATTTAGCGTATTCATGCAGACGCCCTACTATATAAGTATTAGAAGCGTCTTCAAGGTTACCTGACACCAAAATAATTTTATCATAAATCTTTTTAGCAATTGTTGTTGATATAAGCTGTTTAAACAATTCTTTGGCTTTATGGTTTGGATCTACATTTTCATTTTTTCTTAAATTAAATTCATTATCAATTAGCCCTTTTTTATTAGAAGAACTTCCTAATAATGCTTCTATCACACCATCGAATTCTTCTTGAGTATAGGTATATTCACTTAGATAGATTGATAATGTATCTTGTATATTTTGCGATGCAGTTTTTTTGAAATTATCTGTTTCATTCATAGCAATCAATAAAATATCATTTGCCATTTCTCTAGCATCAGAAAGTGTTTTAGCTAAAGGATTACTTTGGTATTTTGCTCTTAAACCTTCTATTGCTTGTTTTCTTTCTTGTTCTGTTCCTTTAAATGGTTTATAATTTACATCTGCTGCTCGTTTGACTTTTCTTATTATTGAATCATCTAGACCTTGCTTATTGAGAAGATAATAATATATACGACCTTTCTCAAAATCATTCGATTTTGTTTCCACACCTAACGATGTTACAATTTTATCAAATTCATCTTGATTTTTTGCATATAAATTAAGTCTTTCTGCAAACATTTCTTCTAATTTTTCAGATTTTGAAATATCTTGATTTTTAAAATTATCCGTTTCGGCAATTACTTGAAGTAAAATTTCATTTGCTTTAAATGATGCACTCCAACGAGGAGTTTGCTCAGCAACATTTGTGCTGACACTAGGTTGAGTTGATTGAGATGAAACTTTAGGTACATACTTAGGCTTGCCTAACATTCCAATAGCCAAGTTAAGTTTTGTAGGTTCTTGATCTAAGTATAAATTAAGGACCTCTTCTTTTAGTACTTTTACAACAGCATTAAACTCTGTTTCATTACTCACTTTAGCGTTAATTTTGCCTGCAAACATGCCTGTAATATTTAAAGTAAAATCTTGGGTTAAGATTTTTGCTTCTTGATAAATTTTATCTGCAATCACATTGGCATCAAAAGGACTAGAAGTAGGCAATGTAGGCTGTACTTGTACAGATTGTTGTGGTTTAGTGACAACATTGGGCATCGTTGGTGGTATAGAGGGTATGTCACCTGTATTCTGTGCTGGAACAGAAGGAATGTTAAAACCTTTTTCTATGTATTTTCTAACAATCATTTTTTTAATTTCTTCATCAGCTACAGGACGAGCAGAACCATATGTTTTGAATACAGAATTATTTATTTCTGTATAATCTTGATTATGTTGAATTGTTTTAGCTTTACTATGTGTGGGCTCTTCATATTCCCAATGGATTTCTGAAGGATTATATGCTTTTAGTATCCAATCTTTACTTGCTTGAGAGCGTACATCAGCACCTAATTCATATTTATGAGTAGTTGTAAATACTTCTAAACCTATACCTAACTGCGTTGCAATTAAACCTAATTGATTAACCGAAACCAGTTCACCATTTGACATGTTTGCCATATGTTTTGCATAGACATCACAAAAGCCATTCTCTTTTTTCCATTTTTGTTTGGCAATATCACCATATTTATCTTCTATTAAAATTCTTCTTTCAATAAAAATTTGGTCGTTAATAACAGCAGTGCTATTTGGATCTTTTACTTTTCTTGCCCCTGTTGTAATATCTTTATGCTTATTCCATGCATCGATTTTTTGTTTAGCTCTTTCTTTTTCTTGCTGCGTAAAACTAGCTGGGTTGATGCCTCTTATTTCTGCATCGAACTGTTTTTTAAGCTCAATCATTTCTGTTTTATTTACGCCGATAATCGTTTTAGCAACATCCGCTATATCACCTGTAACAAGATAATCAGATATCGCTGCTGATGCTTCAGTATTCCAGATAGCGTCTTTTTCTTTTACAATTACTTTGCTTAAATAAACGCGGAAAACAGGTGCAAGCACAGCTTCTCTATCGTGTGCCACCGAATAATCGTCCAAAATCGTTTTAATTTGCTCCCAAGTGGGCGTTGTTGCTAAATTATAATATTCTTTAAACGATTCTCTTAAAAGATTATAGGCAGGATCATTATTAAAGTGTGTTTGAATACCATTGGACTCTAACTTACTATATACAAAATGGGTTAAGCAATTTAATGCACAGTTATTATGCCAAGCTGAAGCTTTGCAATGTAGCTCCATGTCAAAGTTTAATGTTAAAGCAGAGGTGGTTGATAGACTTTGTGAAGGTTGCACAGGTGGCGTAGAAGGATTGATCAGTTTTTCTATATCTTGTATTTTACCCTTAATTTTAGTAATTAACTTATCTTTATCTTTTTGTTCAAAAGTAGCATAAATTAACTCTGGATCATTTAAATCATTCAACATTTGCTCAAATGCTTGTTTCTCAGCCTGTAAATGAGTTGTAAGTGTATTTTTTGGTTTAGCGACCACTTTCTCTTCCATGTCAGATATCACAGAAGTTAAAACGTTTGTTCTTACCAAAATAAGATCATTTATTTTCTGATGTAAATTTGATTTCTCTGGATCTGCAAAAAAAGTGTTAGCCTTATTATTGTCATAAAAATTTTCAGCAGCACTTAATATCATATTAAATTTTTTGTAAGATTGTCTTTTTTCTAAATATTGAAGCGTGCCAACATCATTCAACAATTCTTGTATATCAGTAGCATGGGTATTATAATCTTTGATTAATTCATGTTTCTCTTTTTGCTCAGTTTCAGACTGAAGTTTTTTGCCTAATTTTTCAAAAGATGTTTGTAATTTTTTATAGTTTTCCAGTTGTATTTTTTTACTTTTTTGTTGTTTTTCTTCCTCAGCAGTCAATCCAATTAAATTACTTTTGAGCACAGTTTTGCCCACAGTGAACCAGCTATCCCAAGAAGTGTCTGCATTCAAGATGAGTTTTAAACTTTTACTTAATTTCTCGTAATCTTCATTATCAATAACAGGTTTTTTACCTTTCTTATCAAGTTTTGAATATAAATCTTCAAATTCATTTATCTGTTCTATAGATAATCCATTTTTTTCATCTACTGTTGTTTTTTTAATTGTTTCAATGAGATCGCCATATGCTAATGCCATTCCTCTTTCATTGGCATGAAGTGAGATTTCTGCACTTTTGTCTTTCAGTAGATTCATGTTTTGTTCAAAATCGACAAAAAATGCTTTTGTGTTTGGATAAGATTTGAATTGTTCCGCTTTGCTTGCTTTTGAGATTAGATTACAGGTGCCTGAAGTTAAATCCTTGATTCTCATGATTCTTTGGAAGCAAGGACCCATTAAAGTCATTAGCTTTAACTCTTTTGGTATGCCATTAAATTCGCCATCTGGAACAGCATATTTATTATCAAAATCATGTGTATTGGCAATTTTTTGAAATTTTGTATATTCCGCAGTTAATGTTTCTAACTCGGTCAAATACTGAACATAGTTTGACAACTTATTCAGACCAACACCTTGATTGGTTTTTAATAAATTATTTAACTCAGGTAAAGCCAATTTAATTTTAGAGGGTATACTTCTTGCTCTTTCTATATATTCTTTAGCAAAGATAAGATCTTTTTGAATAGATGGATTGCTCTTTTCTGCTTCTATTCTTTGCTCTAAATCTTGAATAAAAGACTGCGGAATTCTATTAAATGTGTCTTGCAGAGATTGTTCAGTTTCTGTGAGTTCACTAAATTTCTTAAATACCTCTAATATCTCACGTGCGTGTTTTAAATCTGTATAATTTTTCTCTAAATCTTGTTTAAACGCATTATTTTCGGGCTTACTCTTTAACAACGCTAAATTTTTTAGCTCTTGATACATTTCCTTATCTAGAAGTTTCATTCTATCTAGCTGATCGGGTACATAGGTTTCTATTTGCGCTATTAATTCTGCAGCAGTGGTTAAAGATTTTGGTATGACAACAGGTGATGTAGGTTGAGCATCCGGTGTAGAAGGCGTAGAAATAGGTACTGATACAGAAGATTTAGGTTGTTCTGTTGTGACAACAGGTGGTGTAGGCTGAGGCTCAACTGGTGGTGTGACAACAGTAGAAAGTTTAGGTTGTTGACTTGTTTGTGGAGACACTGGTGTTTTGACTTCAACTTTAGATGCACTTGCTTTAAAGCCCAAATCGGTAGCTTTCACAGAATTTAACATTGCAGTAGCAATTTTTGTTTGCTCAGGAGTTAATTGTTTTTTAAATAAAACTTTTAATTCATTATTAATTTCGTCAAAATCTTCTTGTGTTTTAGCATGTTCTTTTAGCTTAATTTTATAAGCAGGATCAAAAGATTTTTCGTAATTATTTGTAAACGGTACGGCAAAATTATATATTTCTCTTGCTATTACACTATAGTTTTTATCATAAAATTTAGTTGATTTTATGTTTTTATTTTGAGCAGTTACAGATTTTTCTATTATTTGTGGTTGCCCAGCTGAAACTAAACCAGCATTTTCAGTTTTTGGATTTTTACTAGCTTCTTCTAGTTTTTTAGCTTCTTTTTCTTTTTCCAAGGCTTCCGCTTTTCGTTTGGCTATAATTTTTTGAGGTAATGAGGAATCCCATTCTATTCCATAGAGCATTCTTCTAACACGGGCTACATTAGCCACGTCTTTTTTTCCAATAAGCTCTCTTAGCTCATTTCTAACTTCACTAAACCTTTTTTCTGCCTCTGGCATTTCATGCAAAAATTCAACAATAATCGATAAATTACTGTTATCAAAACCATTTGGTAAACTTTGAATTTTTTCAAATAATTGTTCAGCTTGTACTTCAGTGGAAATAGTCTGTTCTTGTTCTATATTACTATCAGAAGGTGATGTAACTTTATTCTCTATTTTTGGTTTAAAACTTACTTTATCCAATGCACCAATAACAAATTCTTTTTCTTGTATTGTGTCTTGAAAAACTAGATTTAAATATTTTTTAGTTTCTGATTTTAATTTATCAAACTCTTCTTGAGTAGAAGCATTGCCACTAATAAAATCATTAAAAGGAATGTCTTGATATCTATTTAAATACTGCCCCGAAGTAATAACATCTGCTAAATATCCATGGGCTATTTTATCCCAATCTTTTTCAAGTTTCGCACTGTCAGCATCGGTATATTCTTGAGATTTAACTTCTGTTGTTTTAATTTGCTCAGATGCTTTGTAACTAGGAAAGAATTTATGAGGGTTACGCTTGAGCGCTACTAGGACTTTGTTTAGGTTTTGTTTGTCAAAAATAGCTTCTTCCGCAGGTAATTCTGCTAGCGTTGTAACATGCGAAATAAATGTTTTTTTCGCATTGTAAAAATCTTCTATGGTCTGTGAATGTTTGTCTAATGCATCTCGAATAAAAGTTGCTATACTCTGTTCACCGTCACCACAATCACTTTTTTCATATTCTTGTAATACCTTAAGAGCAATCAAATCATCTTTTGCCCATTTTTCAGGGAATTCATCTATTTTTTCTTTTTTAATTTCAGCTAATTTAGGAGCATCAAAACCTTCTATTTTTTGCTCTACCCCTAAAAGGTTTTAATCAAATTAATTGTTTTGTCTGGATCTTTATTTTTTCCACCGGTAATTT